>CAYMTC010000142.1:0-5562 GCA_964393265.1 uncultured Thermoleophilia bacterium | reverse complement strand
ACCATGATCGACCATCTCATCGACGACATCGAGAAGACGTACGCTGAGCTCACCGAGCAGCTCGGCGATCAGGGAGTGCTTGCCGACCGGGCCCGCTACGCCACGGCGGCTCGGCGTCACGCCGAGATCGAGCCGCTGCACGCGGCGGTGCTCGAGCACCGCGAGGTGAGTCGGCTGCTCGAGGAGGCGCGGGATCTGCTCGCCGACGCATCGCTGGACGCGGACATGCGCGCGGACCTCACGGCGGAGGTGGAGCAGGGCAGCGCGCGTCTCGCGGCGCTGGAAGAACAGATCCGCCTTGGCGTGCTCGCCACAGATCCCAACGACGCCAAGGACGTCATCCTCGAGATACGTGCGGGCACTGGCGGCGACGAGGCGGCGCTGTTCGCCGCCGACCTCTACCGCATGTACGCCCGCCATGCGGAGCGCCGAGGGTTCGAGATAGAGATCCTCTCCTTGAACGAGTCCACGACCGGCGGGTTCAAGGAGGCAGTCGCCGAGATCCGCGGCGCGGGCGCGTACTCCGCGTTCAAGTACGAGAGCGGCGTCCACCGCGTGCAGCGGGTGCCGGCTACCGAGGCCGCCGGCCGCATCCACACGTCCACGGCCACGGTGGCGGTCCTCCCAGAGGCCGAGGAGATCGAGATAGACATCGGGCCCAACGACTTGCGTATCGACATCTTCCGGGCTCGCGGCCCAGGCGGCCAGTCGGTCAACACGACAGACTCGGCGGTGCGCATCACCCATCTTCCTTCGGGTGTGTCGGTGAGCTGCCAGGACGAGAAGAGCCAGCTGCAGAACAAGGAGCGAGCCCTGCGTATCCTGCGCGCGCGTCTCTACGAGATGCAGCTCGAAGCGCAGGAGAAAGAGCTGGCCGACCAGCGGCGCAGCATGGTCGGCACGGGTGCGCGGGCGCAGAAGATCCGCACCTACAACTTCCCGCAGAGCCGGGTCACCGATCATCGCATCGGGCTCACCTCGCACCGCCTCACTGAGGTGCTCGACGGCGACTTTGACGAGCTCACGGAGGCGCTGGCGGCGGCGGACCGCCAGGCGCAGCTCGCGCGACTGGGCGAGAGCGTCTAGAGATGGGTCAGAGCAGGTGCGCTCCAACGGTCGCCATCACAGGCACGTGGGAGTTGGACGGCGACCCCATCAGGCTGAAGGTGGAGGGTATGAGCGGCGTGACGGGCGGCACTGTGCGCAGCGACGCGCTGCTGCTCCCGGACGTGACGTGGCTGCGCCAGTAGTCGGCAGGTGAGCCTGCTGTCCATCAGCAGACGGGGAGCGCCAAGGTGAGCGAGCGGCCGATGACCGTAGAAGAGGCGCTGCGCCTCGCCGCTACGCGCTTCTCTGCTGCGGGCTGTCAGACGCCGCGCCTGGACGCTGAGCTCTTGCTCGCAGAGGTGCTTCACGTGGGCCGCGAAGCGCTCTATCGTGAGCCCGAGCGACGACTGCGTGCGGTAGAGGCCCGGCGCTTCTCCGACTTCGTGGCCCGGCGTGAGCTGCGAGAGCCGGTCGCCTACATCATCGGTCGGCGAGCGTTCCGCACTGTCCAGCTGGCGGTCGGGCCGGGTGTGTTGGTGCCGCGACCTGAGACCGAGACTCTCGTGGAGGTCGCGCTCGACGAGTTGGCGCGACTCGACAGGTCGCTGGACAGCGAGCTGGGACTCGTCGACACCGCTGGACCGGCCGACAGCGGCGCGGCGCCTCAGACCGCAGGCGAGCAGTCTGCCTCGAAACGACGAGATGCGACGGGCGCTCTGCAGCCGCAGACGGTGTCCCCGGTGCTCCGTCTCCTGGACGTGGGGACGGGCAGCGGCTGCATCGCGCTGGCCCTTGCCACGGAGCACCCGGGTGTCCACGTAGTGGCTACCGACGTGGACCAGCGGGCGCTGCGGTACGCGCGCCTCAATGCACGTCGACTTGGTGTGCAGGCCCGCGTCGAGTTCGTGTGCGGCGACCTCTTCGATGGACTGGCAGCAGGTCAGCTGTTCGAGGTCATCGTGAGCAACCCCCCTTACCTCAGTGAAGAGGACCTAGCGGGTGTCCAGCGCGAGGTGCGCGTCTACGAGCCGCGCCACGCGCTGGTGGGCGGCGTGACGGGTATGGAGCCCTACGCTCGCCTCGTGCCGGCGGCGCGGCGGTTTCTTGTGCCCGGAGGCCTCCTGGCCGTGGAGATACATGAGCTGCGTGCCGCCGAGGTAGTGGACTGCTTCACCGCCGGCGGACGGTTCGAGCAGGTGTGCGTGCACCACGATCTGGGTGGGGCACCCCGCGTGGTCTCTGGAAGGGCGCCGGGATGAGTCGCTACCTCCACGTGAGAGCCGTGATCCTGAACTCTCGTCCACTCGGGGAGTCAGACCGTATCGTCGTGCTCCTCACGCGCGAGGCAGGGCGTCTGGACGCGGTGGCCAAGGGGGTGCGCAAGGTCAAGTCACGCTGGGGCGGACGTCTGGAACCGTTCAACGTGGTCGACTTGGTCCTGTTTCGCGGGCGCTCACTGGCGACCGTCACGGGAGCCGAGACGGTCGCCGTGTTCCCGCGGCTGCGCGGCGATCGGGAGGCCCTGGCGGCCGCATCACTGGTGTGTGAGGCTGCGGCCGCCTTGTTCGGCGAGGAGGAGCCCGACGAACGTGTCTTCGCCTTGGTAGCGCGGGCGCTGCAGGCTTTCGACCACGGCTTCAGCGGCCGTGCCATGGAGGCTCCTGTGGTGCTGGGAGCTCTGGTCAAGCTTCTCCATGAGGCCGGGTTCCTGCCGGTCCTGGACCGCTGTGTGCGCTGCGGACACGGCGAGGTGGCACTGGCCTTCTCCGCGGCGCGCGGTGGGCTGTTGTGCGGTGACTGTGCAGGCGAGGGGGTGCCGATCACGCCGCACGCTGTCGAGGCCCTGCGTACCGCCGTCGGGACGCCGTTGGCGGCGCTGCGTGAACAGCCATCGTCACCCGCGGTGGCCGAGGCGCTGCGGCACGTGCACGGCCTCTTCATGTACCAGACCGGCGGCCGCCTGCGGTCGCTGCGGTTCCTGGCGGGGTAGGTGACGCGTCTGTGCTGACGGCGGGCGAGCGCCGCCGCGGCAGCCCGCTTCCTGAGGCTGTTGGCCCGGCGCAGAAGCCGTTGATACACTCACCCTTCGGAGCGCGGCGGCCAGGCTGCCGCACGGTTCCGCGGGCGGCTGCGTCCCGTGCCTTGCCGAGCCCATGGTGCACGTTCCAGGCGCGCCGGCCCGCCCGTTGTCGGAGGGCCCGTGGAAGCGCCTACCTACCAGCAGATCATCGGCCGGCTGCAGTCCTTCTGGGAGCAGCAGGGCTGCGTCGTCATGCAGCCCTACCATACGGAGGTCGGCGCCGGTACGTTCACCCCCGCGACCTTCCTGCGCTGCTTGGGCGCGCGGCCGTGGCGGGCCGCCTACGTGGAGCCCAGCATGCGGCCCGCCGACGGCCGCTACGGCGAGAACCCCTACCGGCTTGGTCACTACTACCAGTACCAGGTGGTCTTGAAGCCGTCCCCGGCCGACATCCAGGACGTGTACCTGCAGTCGCTCGAGGCGTTGGGCATCAGCCTCGCGCAGCACGATGTGAGGTTCGTCGAAGACAACTGGGAAGGTCCCACGCTGGGCGCTTGGGGCCTGGGCTGGGAGGTCTGGGTCGACGGCATGGAGGCCACGCAGTTCACCTACTTCCAGCAGCTTGGCGGCGTGGATCTGGACCCCATCACGGTCGAGCTCACCTACGGCCTGGAGCGCTTGGCCATGTACTTGCAGGGGGTCGACAGCGTGTTCGACCTCGTGTGGTCACGCTGGGCCGAGGGAGGTGAGGAGGTCGTCGTCACCTACGGAGACGTGTACCGCGAGAACGAGCGACAGTTCAGCACGTACGGGTTCCAGGTGAGCGACGCCTCCCTGTTGCAGCGTCACTTTCGGGAGTACGAGGCAGAAGCAGAGCGTTGCCTGGCCGCCGGCCTGCCGGTCCCGGCCTATGACTACGTCCTCAAGTGCAGCCATACGTTCAACCTCCTGGATGCGCGCGGTGTGGTGAGTGTCACCGAGCGCACCGCGTACATCGCTCGAGTACGGGACTTGGCGCGCAAGGTAGCCGAGCTGTACCTCGTCGTCACGGGCGAGCGCGAGCCTCAGGAGCGTGTCTCATGAGCGTGCTGCTGTTCGAGGTCGGGTGTGAGGAGTTGCCGGCGTCGGTGTGTACGTCTCTTGAGCGGCAGCTGCTGGGGGACGAGACTTCACGCGACGGGGGGCAGGTGGGTCTAGTCCGGCGCCTGCTGGAGCAGTACCGGCTGTGGCCGCGGCGCGGCGCTCAGGTGCGTGTGCTGGTCTCGCCGCGCCGCGTCGCCGTGATCGTCGACGGGCTGCCACGCCGCCAGACGCGGCTTGTGCGCAGCTTCCGCGGCCCGCGTGCAGACGTGGCCTTCGACTCGCACGGCGAGCCCACGAAGGCGGGCTTTGGGTTCGCGCGATCGCGCGGCCTCGCTCCCGCAGACCTAGGGCGCCAGATCTTCGACGGCGTCGAGTTCGTGGTCGCGGAGGTCCAGGAGGCTCAGTCGCCGGCCGTCCAGGTGGTGCCGCAGCTGTGCGTCGACATCCTTGGGGGGCTGCACGTGCCCCGCGGCATGCGGTGGGGCACGCGGCCGGCCGGGGCGACAGAGTATCTGCGTTTCTCCCGGCCCATCCGCTGGCTGGTCTGCAAGCTTGACGAGTGCACCGTGCCCTTCCCTTACTACGACCTGCAGGCCGGCGATGTCTCACTGGGCCACCGCGTGCTGGGTCAGCCGGTCAGCATCGCCAGCGCGGGGGGCTACGAAGCGGCGTTGGAGGACCAGGGCGTCATCGTCGACCAGGCTCGGCGGCACGAGCTGATCACGGCTGGTCTCACCACCGCCGCAAAGGCCCTGGGCGGCGTGTGGTCGGATCCCGGCGACGTCCTCCAGGAGGCCGTGTACCTGGTCGAGTGGCCCAGCGTCCATGCGGGGCGGTTCGACGAGGGCAAGCTGCGGCTCCCCGCCGAGGTGCTCATCACTGCCATGCAGAGTCACCAGCGCTACTTCCCGGTCCGCACGAAGTCAGGACGGCTGTTGCCGGCGTTCCTGTACGTCAGCAACGCTGATCCGCAGTCCGCCGACCTCATCACGAGGGGCAACGAGAGAGTGCTCGAGGGGCGGCTCGACGACGCCGAGTTCGCCTACGACCGTGATGTCGCCGAGGGGCTGCAGCAGATGGCGCAGAAGCTCGCTGCCGTGGTCTACCACGAGAAGCTCGGTTCGCTGGCGGACAAGACGCTGCGGCTAGAGCGGTCAGCAGCATGGTCGGCTGTCGCTACGGTGGCGTCGTCGCAGAGCGGCGCCTACGAGCTGCCGTCTGGGGCACGACCGGGTCCCCAGGCCGTGCTCGGCGACGAGGCGCTCCAGCTGGCCGACACGCTCGCGGAGGCGGCGCGGCTCGCCAAGGCAGATCTCGTCAGCGGGGTCGTCCAGGAGTTCCCCGTGCTGCAGGGCCGCATGGGCGGTCAGATCGGAAGAGCACACGTCTGAACTCCAGTCACCGCTCATTAT
>CAYMTC010000141.1:0-5574 GCA_964393265.1 uncultured Thermoleophilia bacterium | reverse complement strand
GGCGGACGCCGGCGTCCGCCGCCGTCGAGATGGAGTGGTGATCCCTTGGAGAATGCACCCCACGGCGTGGACCGGCCGCACTTTCGCGAGGTCTCTGCACAGGCCGACTTCCCCGCCATGGATCAGCGCATCCTGCGGTTCTGGCGCGAGAACCACGTGTTCCAGAAGAGCCTCGAGCAGCGCCAGGACAGCCCGGTGTTCGTCTTCTACGAAGGTCCGCCTACCGCCAACGGTCGTCCGGGCGTCCACCATGCGCTGGCCCGCGTGTTCAAGGACATCTTCCCTCGCTTCAAGACCATGCGTGGCTTCCGCGTGCCACGCAAGGCTGGCTGGGACACCCACGGCCTGCCGGTGGAGCTCGAGATCGAGCGCCAGTTAGGCATCAACGGCAAGGAGCAGATCGAGGAGTACGGCATCGCCGAGTTCAATCGTCGCTGCCGCGAGAGCGTGTTCACCTACCTGCAGGACTGGGAGCGTCTCACGGAGCGCATCGGTTTCTGGGTCGACACGGACGCTGCGTACCGCACCCTTACCAACGACTACATCGAGTCGGTGTGGTGGCTCCTCAAGCAGATCGCCGAGAAAGGACTCCTGTACGAGGGCGCCAAGGTCGTGCCGTACTGTCCGCGCTGTGGCACCGCCATCTCCAGCCACGAGGTCTCACAGGGCTACCGTGACGTCGAGGAGCCCAGCATCTACGTGCGCTTCCCGCTCACGTCCCAGTCGGCGCAGCGCATCAGCGGTCTGCCAGACGTCAGGGTGTCGCTCGCGGTGTGGACGACGACACCGTGGACCCTCATCAGCAACGCCGCGGCTGCCGTGCACCCAGAGATCGACTATGCCCTCGTCGAGAGCCGTGGCGAGTGGTTCGTGCTGGCGGCTGATCTCGTCGCCACCGTGCTCGGCGCACAGGCGCACGTAGAGAAGACGTTCCCCGGGCGCCTGCTATTGGGCCTCGACTACCAGGCGCCGTACAGCTACATGGTCCCCGACAAGCGCGCGCACTACGTCATCGCCGGCGACTTCGTGACCACCACGGACGGTACCGGCATCGTGCACATAGCGCCTGCCTTCGGTGAAGACGACATGCGCGTGGGCCGTGAGAACGACCTCCCGGTCATCAACGCGGTCGATCTGCAGGGCTGCTTCGTGCCTGCCGTGAAGCCCTGGGCGGGTCGGTTCGTCAAGGACGCCGACCCGCTCATCATCGCCGATCTGCGCGAGCGCGGGCTCCTCCTAGGCGAGGTCGCCTACCAGCACAGTTACCCCTTCTGCTGGCGGTGCGACACGCCGCTGCTCTACTACTCGAAGGCCACTTGGTACATCCGCACTACGGCAGTCAAGGACGAGCTGCTGGCGGCCAACGAGGCGGTGACATGGTACCCGGACAGCATCAAGCACGGCCGCTACGGCGACTGGTTGGAGAACAACGTGGACTGGGCGTTGGGCCGGGACCGTTACTGGGGTACGCCGCTACCGGTGTGGCGCTGCGACTGCGGCGCCTGGCACTGCGTGGGCAGCCTGGCCGAGCTGCGTGAACTGGCGGTCGAGCCGCTCCCCGACGACCTCGAGCTGCACCGTCCGTACATCGACCAGGTGCAGCTCCGCTGCCCTCAGTGCGGCGGTGCCATGCGGCGCGTGCCCGAGGTCATCGACGCCTGGTTCGACAGTGGGTCTATGCCGTTCGCGCAGTGGCACTACCCCTTCGAGAACCAGGACACCTTCGCCGAGCGTTTCCCAGCGGATCTCATCGCTGAGGCCATCGACCAGACGCGCGGTTGGTTCTACAGCCTCATGGCCATCGCCACGCTCATCGAGGGGCGCAGCTCGTACAAGCGCGTGCTGTGCCTGGGGCACATCCTCGATGCCGAGGGCCAGAAGATGAGCAAGAGCCGCGGCAACGTGGTCATGCCAGACACCATCCTCGACAAGCAGGGTGCCGATGCGTTCCGCTGGTACCTGCTCACGGTGAGCAGTCCGTGGTATCCGCGCCGCTTCTCGGAGGCGGCTGTCGATGAGGTGGTACGCAAGTTCCTGCTCACCCTCTGGAACACGTACAGCTTCTTCACGGTCTACGCCAACATCGACCGCTTCGATCCCAGTGCCCAGCCGGTGCCGGTCACCGAGCGTCCCCTTCTCGACCGCTGGGCCATCGGCGAGCTCAACAAGCTCATACGTACTGTCACGGCTGGGTTGGAGGAGTACGACGCCACCAACTCCGGCCGCGCCATCCAGGCCTTCGTGGACGACCTCTCCAACTGGTATGTGCGCCGCAGTCGGCGACGGTTCTGGAAGAGCGCTCTCGATCGCGACAAGCTGGCGGCCTACCAGACGCTGTATGAGTGTCTCGTCACCGTCGCCACGCTGCTGGCGCCCTACACTCCGTTCGTCGCCGAGGAGATCTACCGCAACCTGGTCGTGGAGTCCGGCAAGCAAGGTACGGCTCTGCCAGAGAGCGTACACCTCTGCGAGTGGCCGCTCGTGGACGAGTCGGCCATCGACGAGTCAGTGTCGGTGAGCATGGCGGTCGCGCGGCGCGTCGTCGAGATGGGCCGCGCCGCGCGCAACGCCGCCGCCGTCAAGACACGGCAGCCGCTGGCCGAAGCGGTCGTCCTGGTCCCGACGGCCGAGCGCGAGCCCCTGCTGCAACTCGAGGACATCGTCACCGACGAGCTCAACGTCAAGCAGTTGCGGCTTGTAGAGTCAGACGATGAACTCGTCAGCTTCGTGGTGAAGCCCAACCTGCGCAGCTTGGGCCCGCGGCTCGGCAAGCGGCTTCCGCTGCTGTCGGCGGCGCTGCAGGCTGCGGATGGCGCCGCTTTGGTCGCCGCGCTGCGGGCGACCGGCTCGTGCTCAGTGACGCTCGATGGTGGCGACACGGTCCAGCTTGCCGCCGACGACCTCCTCGTGCAGACGGCGGCGCTCGAGGGCTTCCGCATCGAGCGCGACGGCGAGCGTGTCGTGGCGCTCGCCATCACCATCGGCGAGGAGCTGCGCGAGGAAGGCTTGGTGCGCGAGCTGGTGCATGCTGTTCAGCTCGCGCGCAAGGCCGCTGGTCTGCGCATTGAAGACACGATCGCGCTCTCGCTCGGCCTGCCGGACGAGTTGCGGGCGCTGGCCGAGCGGCAACGCGACGTCATCTGCAAAGAGACGCTGGCCACGGACTTCTCACTATCCGGCGGCGGCGGCCGATACACTGAGCAAGTCCGCGTTGAGGGACAGCCCGTGGACATCGCATTGACACCCACGGGGACCATCTTCACGCAGTCATACGGATAGACGTCGGCGCTGCCCTCCGCAGGTGTGCGGACGGGGGCGGCAGCGGGCATGGCGCGGCGGGAGTGAGCGACACATGCACAGAGCGACAGCTTCGGGTGACCCAAGCATAGTGGCTCTGCTCGACCTAGCCGCGCCTGCGGCGCACGAGGTGTGCCTGGACTACGGCGCCGGTGTGGGTCATGCCACGTTCGCGGTCTCGCCGCTCGTGCGCAAGGTCCTAGCGATAGACCCGGACGAAGAGCTACTGCGTGAGGCCGAGCGCCTTGCCCGCGAGCTCGGCCTCACCAACGTCGAGTACCGGGCCGCCGATCTGCTCTTGCTGCCGCTGGCAGACGGCGAGGTCGATCTGGCCTTGTGCGGCAACGTGCTACAGCGTCTGCGGGAGCCTGTCCCGGCTCTCCGCGAACTGCGTAGGGTGGTGCGGCCGGGTGGCCGGGCGGTCGTCCTGGAGGCGGTGGTCGACGAGGCCACAGACCGCTACTTGAACGAGCTGGCGCGGCTGCGCGATCCGCGGCACTGGCGTCACTACCGTGAGGAAGAGTACGAGGCACTGTTCGCCAGGGCCGGCTGGGAGGTCGTGCAACGCCGGCGGCTCCAGCGCAGCGTCGACCTCGACGCGTGGGCCGAGGCCGGGATCGGCTCATCGCAGAGCGCGGGACTCGTGCGATCGCGGATACGCGAGTACCCCACGGCCGTCCAACTAGCGCTGGATGTGGCCTACGCAGACAGGCACATCTCGTTCTCCTATGACGTACTCGCGGCAAGGCTCCAGCATGCCTCCTGACAGCACCACTGTCGACGGTGAGCCGGCAGATCCGCTGAGACTCAGCCGGCAGACCACTCAGCCGGCAGACCTGCTGACAGTGAGCCGGCAGACCGGTAAGCTTTGCTCATGAGTGGATACCAGGCCACGAAGTCGCCACACGACCGCAGGCTGCGACGCCAGAGGGTGGGCCTTGTGCTGGCGTCGCTCGCTCTCCTTACGTGCGCTGTCCTTCTCGGCACGGCCGGGGTGGTCCGTGGCGACGAGCCGGCACCCTCTCCCTCGCCGTCGCCCAGCGGACCACCGCCGGTGACTACAGTGGTGGGCGCGGACGACCTCTGGCACGCACAGCCGGTGACTCTGCACCTTGTCGCCGAGGACCGCGGCGGTACTGGGATCGCCGCGACAGAGTATGCCATCGACGCCGGCGCGTGGGTCTCGGGTACCACAGTCAAGATCCCCGCGCCCACCAACCACTCGTGGGACGGCATCCACGTCATCTCGTTCCGGTCGCGTGACAACGCCGGCGTCATCGAAGAGACACAGACCTGCCGGGTACGCATAGACACCGCGGCACCCGCCTGTACGTGGGTCTCGTGCCTGCCGGTGCTGCGCGTTCGCACCGGTCCGGAGTGGGCGACGGTCCGGCTCAAGGACGTCTCCGGCCGCAGTACCGTGCGGCTCGAGGTGCGCGATGCCCTGAACCGGCGCATCGCGCTCACTGCCTCCCGCACTCTGGCCAATGGCACCCACAAGCTGCGCTGGAACGGCCGCACCCGCTGGGGCCACGTGGCGCCGCCGGGCTCCTATAACATCCGACTCGTCATGGCCGACTCGGCCGGCAACAGCCGCTTCTCGGGCGTGCGTCGTATCAGAGATCAGCATCCCGTGAAGGCCAGGGTGGTGCGCAGCAACCGGTCGGCAGGACGAAGGGTCGCGCTCACCTTCGACGATGGGGGCAGCTCGGCCGCGTGGGCCGGCATCCTCACGGTGCTTCGCAGGTACGGCGTCAAGGGCACGTTCTTCCCCACTGGTGGCGCCACGTCGAGTAGGGCGGCGTTGGCAAGAAGGACGATCGCCGAGGGTCACGACATAGGCGACCACAGCTGGAGCCATCCGGCGATGTCGAGACTCAGCTACGCTGCGCAGCTCAGTCAGCTGCGCAGCACACAGAACCTCTGGTGGCGGCTCACCAAGCGCACCACAGCCCCGTTCTTCCGGCCGCCGTACGGTGACTACTCATCGACTACGGTGGCCGCGGCCGGCGCAGCCGGCTATAAGTACGTCGTCCTGTGGGACGTGGACCCGTTCGACTGGCGGCAGCCCGGCGCCGGGGTCATCACGTCGCGGGTGCTCGGCAGCGCCAGAGCCGGCAGTATCATCTTGCTCCACACCACGGGCCAGACCGTTCAGGCGCTGCCCGGCATACTGCGCGGGCTCAAGGCGCGGGGCTTGCGGCCGGTGCGCCTGCACGAGCTGTTTGCCGCCGGACTGCGCTGACCCTGTCTGGCCGGGCTCACGGGCGCCGACCC
>CAYMTC010000140.1:0-5585 GCA_964393265.1 uncultured Thermoleophilia bacterium | reverse complement strand
TCTTCCGATCTTCGAAGCCACGCACGGGGATGATGTCGCCGTGCTCGTAGAGGTTCTCGACCCTGAGCCCGGTGACGAGTTCGATGACCGTGCGCAGAGCGGACTCCATGACGCCACCGGTGGCTCCGAAGATCACCCCGGAGCCTGTGGCGGTGCCGAACGGGTCGTCGAAGTCGCTCTTGGGCATGTTCGGGATGTCGAGGCCGGCCTCCTTGAACATCTTCGCCAGCTCACGCGTGGTGAGGCCGTAGTCGACGTCCTGGTAACCGCTGTCCCACATCTCGGGGCGGTTGCACTCGAACTTCTTCGCCGAGCACGGCATCAGCGCCACACTGACGATGTCGGCTGGGTCGAGCCCGAGCTTCTCGGCGTAGAACGTCTTGATGAGGGCGCCGAACATCTGCTGGGGGCTCTTGGCCGATGAGGCGTTGGGCAAGTACTCGGGATAGAAGTGTTCAAGGTACTTCACCCAGCCGGGAGAGCAGCTCGTGAACTGCGGCAGCGCCACGTCTTCCTTGGTGACCAACGCCTTGTAGAGCCTTGTGATGAGCTCGGTGCCCTCCTCGATGATGGTGAGGTCGGCGCTGAAGTTGGTGTCGAAGACGTGGTCGAAGCCCAGACGGCGCAGTCCCGTGTTCATCTCGAAGGTGACAGGGGTGCCCGGCTCGAGGTCGAAGCACTCGCCCATGGCCGAGCGGGGTGCTGGTGCGGTCTGGATGACCACATGTTTGGACGGGTCCTCGAGTGCCTTCCACACTGGGTCTGTCTCGTCCTTGGCATGCAGGGCGCCGGTGGGGCAGCGGTTGATGCACTGACCGCAGTTGATGCACACGACGTCGATCAACGGCTTGTCCAGGAACGTCTGGATCTCGACCTTGTCGCTGCGATCGATGGCCTCGAGGACGCCGACCTCCTGCAGGTCTATGCAGGTGCGCACGCACCGCCGGCAGCGGATGCACTTGTCCATGTCGCGGACGACCGAGTAGCTGGAGTCGTCGACGGGGTACTGGGACTGCTCGGGGTGACCGAAACGGAATCGGTCGATGCCGTACTCCTCCGCCAGGCTCTGCAGCTCGCAGTTGCCGTTGCGCACGCAGCTGTAGCAGTCCCCGTAGTGCTCACTCAGGAGCAGGTCCAGGACGTGTCGTCGGGCCTTGCGTACGGCCGGGCTGTGTGTGTTCACGGTGATGGGCGCAGTGATGGGGTAGGCGCACGACGCCTGCAGAGTGCGCTGGCCCTCGATCTCGACCAGGCACATGCGGCAGACGCCCGCCATGTCGAGGTCCGGGTGGTGACACAGGGTCGGGATACGGATGCCCAGATCGCTGGCGGCGTCCAGGATGGTGCTGCCGAACGGCACCTTGGTCTGGATGCCGTCGATGGTCACACTGACAGTAGCGCCGATGGCGTCCGGACCAGTGGTCAGCGCCACCTCTTGAGCCTGCTGGCTCACCGGGGCGCGGTGTGCCTCTACGAATGTGCTTCTTGTCATGCTCGCTTCTCCGCTCGTCTCAGGCGCTCGGGGCGCGGCTGGTCACTTCGTCGCCGAACTGGTCCAGGATGGAGAGGAAGGCGACCGAGCTGGTTTGACCGAGGCCGCACTTAGAGGCGATCTGCATGCTCTGGCACAGGCCCTTGATCTCATCCAGGTACTGCGGTGTGCAATTGCCGGCCTGTAGCATCTCGACGCACTCCAGGAGCTTCGCGTTGCCCAGGCGGCACGGGGTGCACTGACCGCAGGACTCGTCGACGAAGAAGTCGAGGAAGTTGTGAGCGACGTCGAGCATGTCGCGCTGCGGACCGATGACGATCACTGAGCCGCCGGTGGGTATGTCCTCAAAGGCGAGCTGGCGATCGAACTCGTCACGGGCGACGCAGCGTCCGGAGGCCCCGCCGATCTGCACGGCCTTAGCGTCTGCGCCGCCGACGGCCTTCAGCAGCTCGGCGACCGTGATGCCCCACGGGAACTCGTAGACACCCGGCCGCTCGCAGTCACCCGAGACGCTGAAGAGTTTCTGGCCGGTACTCTTGTCGGTACCGATACTGGTGAACCAGTCGACGCCCTGCGACATGATGCAGGCGGCCCACGCGAGGGTCTCCACGTTGTTGACCACGCTGGGCCGGCCCAGGAAGCCGTTGATCACGGGGAAGGGTGGCCGGTTGCGCGGCTCGCCTCGGAAGCCCTCGAGCGACTCGATGAGGGCGGTCTCCTCGCCGCAGATGTAGGCGCCGGCGCCGAGGGCGACGATGACGTCGAAGTCGAAGCCCTCGACGCCGCCGATGTCCTTACCCAGGAGCCCCGCCGTGCGGCGCGCCTTGATGACCTGGTTCAGGTGGCTGCGCAGGTAGGTGTACTCGCCGCGCAGGTAGATGATGCCGAATTCGGCGCCCGTAGCGCGGGCGCCGATGGTCATGCCCTCCAGGACTAAGTCGGCGAAGTCCGTGAGGATGACCCTGTCCTTGAAGGTGCCGGGCTCGCCCTCGTCGGCGTTGCAGATGATGTACTTCGGTGCACGCTTCTCCGCGGCGGCGAGGTCCCACTTGACGCCAGTGGGAAAGCCAGCGCCACCACGGCCCTTCAGCTTGGACGCGCTGATCATGTCGATGATGTCCACTCGCGGGAGTCTCAATGCCGCTGTGAGACCGGCGTTGGGCTCCATGTCGGCGAAGGTGAGCTTGTTGCCCTGCGTCGTGATGCTCATACGAGGTGCTCCTCTTTGCAGTCCGCCCCAGCGCCGCCGCAGCGTGTCTTGCACTCCTCGACTATCTCGCGTGCCGACTGGGGTGTGACCCTCGTGTACACCCGGTCGTTGACCAGCAGTGCCGGCCCCTGGTCGCACATGCCCATGCAGTTGGCCCACTCGAGAGTGAACAGGCCATCGTCGCTGGTCTCGCCGAAGCCGATGCCGGTCGCATCCTGCAGGGCGTCGGCCACCGCTTGCTTGCCTTGCAGCTCGCAAGACAGGGTGCGACAGAGTCGGAACACGAACTGGCCTTGCGTCTCCGCGTGCAGGAACGCGTAGAAGCTGGCCGTGCTGTACACCTCTACCGGGTGGATGTCGAGCACCTCGGCGATGACCTGCATGGTCTCGCTCGTCAGCCCGTGGTAGTCCTTCTTGACGGCTTGCAGTATGGGGATGAGTGAGGCGCGGGTGTCGCCGAGCTTGTCGGTAAGGGCGACGACCTCGTCGCGCAGCTGATCGATCGATGTGGCCACTGGCTCCACCTCCTTACCGCTGCAGAAGCCGACTGACCTTGTCGACCAAGTCGGCTGGGTCGACAGGCTTCTCCTGGAACTCATCGACCGGGACGACCTCGTCGTCCTTGTCGATATGGAGTCCCATAGCGGCATTGATGCTGGTGAGCATGAGGATGGGGAAGGAGTGGCCGCTGCGACGGATGTGCCGCGCCAGGCGCAGGCCGTCGTCAGGCTCCTCCATCATCACATCGAGGATGACCAGATCTGGCTTGTACTCCTCGACCTGGCGCGCACCCTCGGCATAGTTCACGGCGCTGCCGACCTCGTGACCCTCCTTCTCGAGGACCAGCCGCGCTGCCTCCACGATGTCTGGGTCGTCGTCGATGATCAGGATTCGCGACACCATTGACCCCTCTCTGTGTAGATGCCGGACTGTAAGGGCGACCACCCGGAGCAGACCCCCGCAACCGTCGCCCTGGAGCGTTGCCTGAGGTCCGTTGACCACGCGAGGGACGCCGGACCTCGCGCTTGTACTGAGCGGCCAGACGGCCGCGGTGTGCCGTCGCCGTGAAGTGCCGTGGGCTTCATGCGCTCGCCTCAGACTGGGCGTCGTACAGCGTGACGGTGAACGTGCTGCCGACGTCTTTCTCGCTCTGGACGGACGCATCGCCGCCGTAGAGTTGAGCCAGCTTGCGCACGGTGCTGAGGCCCAGCCCGCTGCCTAGGATCTTCACGGTGTCCTGGTTCTTGATACGTACGAACTCATGGAAGAGCTTGGCTGCTTCTTGGGTGGTGAGGCCGATGCCTGTGTCGCAGACCGTCAGCGTCACCGCGTCGTCTTGGCGCTGGAGCCGCACGCAGACGGCGCCGCCGTCGCGGTTGTACTTCACCGCGTTGCTGAGCAGGTTGTTGAGGATGATCTCGACCTCACCGGGATCGGCGACGAGTGGGACGGGTCCGTCACCCTCCAACTCCACAGAGATGTCGCGATCGCGCGCCTCCACGGTTACCAGCTCGACGGCCTTGGCGGCCAGCTGGCGCACATCCACGTCCTGGAGGTGGCGCGCCTTCTGGCCGCTCTCTATGCGAGTGAGGTCGAGCAAGTCGAAGATGAGCTTCTTCATGCCCTCCAGGCGCACCAGACTACGCGCGATCATCTGTGCGCGTTCCGGCGGCTCGTCGGTGCGCAGGATGTTGAGGTAGCCCTCTATGGCGTTGAGCGGTGCCTTGAGCTCGTGCGACAGCACCGAGATGAAGTTGAAGCGCACCTGGCGCTTCTCCTCGGCCAGCTTGCGCGCCTCTCGGCTGAGGATGAACTGGCTGGTGGCCTTGCGAACCGCGTAGCGCAGCTCGTCCGGCGAGAAGGGCTTGGGGAGGAAGTCGTAGGCGCCGAGCTTGGTCGCCTGTACCGCAGTCTCGAACGTGGCATAGGCAGTGATCATGATGGTCAGTACTTCGTGGCCCTCGTCGTTGAGTACGGTGAGGACGTCGAGGCCGTTCATACCCGGCAGCTTGAGGTCGAGTAGGAGCAGGTCGAACTCCTGGCCGCTGCGCACCGCGTCCAGCAGAGGCTCACCGGCGGTGAAGTGCGTGAACGAGTAGTCGACGGCGACGTTCACGTCGGGGATCGTGAGTCGGTACTTCGTCAGGATCCGCCGCACGCCGAGGCAGAGCGGCTCCTCGTCGTCCACCATGGCTACTCGGATGGTCTGTTCCTGCGCGTCCATGTCGTCCTGTCCCTGGGGCTCCTGCCGTTCGTCGTGTGCCGTCACGCTTCGTGCCGCGGAAGGCTGATCGTGAAGGTGGTCTCAGTCGGTCCGGCGGCGGGGTCGGCGTTGGACTCGGCCGTGATCTGGCCGCGGTGCATCTTGACGATGCCGTGCGTCACTGCCAGGCCCAAACCGGTGCCCATGCCCACCTGTTTGGTGGTGAAGAAGGGGCTGAACAGCTTCTCCATGCTCTCCTTGGGGATGCCCACACCGTTATCGGAGACGCTCATCCACACGGTCTCTGGTTCGTCCCAGAGCCGCACGACCACGCGCCCACCCTCGGGCATGGCCTGTTGAGCGTTGCTGATGAGGTTCACCAGCACTTGCACGATCTGATCCTTGTCGAGCTCGGCGACAGGGTCGGTCATCCTGTCCTCGACCTCGATATCGATGCCTTCCTCCGTAGGGATGGTGCGCACCGTGTCAGAGACCACCTGTGGTAGCTCCGTCGGCTGCCGCACGACGCGGCTCTGACGAGCGAAGTTCAGCAGACCGCTGATGATGCGCTTGCAGCGGTTGGCCTGGTCGACGATGAGGTTCAGGTCGTCGCGCATCTCAGTGTTCTGCTGGCACTCCTCGAGCTGGATGTTCGCCTGCTGCAGCAGGATGCCGAGCGG
>CAYMTC010000139.1:0-5611 GCA_964393265.1 uncultured Thermoleophilia bacterium | reverse complement strand
CCCCCCCCCCCCCCACCCCAACACCCCATCCTACACTCTTTCCCTACACGACGCTTTTCCGATCTCGATCTTGCCGCCGGCGTGCACGTACGCCTCGATGAGGCCGTCTTTGGTGGCCCGTGAGCTCTTCTTCTGTGCGGTAGCCACGCCCTTCTTGCGCAGCACCAGCATGGCCTGCTCTGGATCGCCGCCGGTCTCGGTCAGCGCCTTCTTGCAGTCCATCATGCCCGCGCCGGACTTCTCGCGCAGCTCCTTCACCATGCTTGCGGTGATCTCGGCCACCTGCGTCACTCCTCTTTCGTGGTGGGCTTGCCGGCCTCGGCTTCCGCAGGCTTCTCGGCCTTGCTCTCGGCCGCCTTGACCGGCTTCTCGGCCTTAGCTGCCGGGGCTGGCTCGTCCGTCTTGCTCGCGGCTGCCTTGACCGGCTTCTCGGTCTTGCTCGCAGCCGAGCTGGTCGGCTTCTCTGCCTTGCTCGCGGCCGCGCTGGCCGGCTTTTCGGTCTTAGCTGCCTCGGCCGGCTTCTCGGCCTTGGCCTCGGCGGCCTTCTTGGAGGCCTCTGACTTCGCCTTCTCTGCAGCCGCCTTCTCGGCGGCTGCCTTCTCCGCAGCCGCCTTCTCGGCCTCTGCCTTCTCAGCCGCGGCCTTCAACTCTGCTTCGCGCGCTGCCGCCGCCCGCATGTCGCTCTCGGCCAGCAGCTGCTTACCCTCCTGCACAGCGTCCGCCATCACCTTGACGACCAGTGAGCAGGAGCGGATGGCATCGTCATTGCCGGGGATGAGGTAGTCGACCTCGTCGGGGTCGCAGTTGGTGTCCACGAGCCCGATGATGGGGATGCCCAGCTTGCGAGCCTCGCGGATCACGATCTGTTCCTTACGCGGGTCGATGACGAAGACCGCGTCTGGCAGACGCTCCAGCGAAGCCACTCCACCGAGGTTGGTCTCGAGCTTCTGCAGATCTCCCCGAGCGCGCATCTGGTCGCGGGCCGGCAGCTTCTCGATGGTGCCATCGGCAAGCTGCTCACGCATTTCCTTGAGCACTCGGATACGGCGCGTGATGGTACTGAAGTTCGTGAGCAAGCCACCCAGCCAGCGGTTACACACGTACGGGCTACCGACGCGCTCCGCCTGCTCCTTGATGGCCTCCTGACACTGCTTCTTGGTGCCCACGAAGAGGAGCACGCCGCCGCGCGCCACCAGACCACGCACGAAGCCGTAGGCCTCGTCGATGAGCGCCGTGGTCTTCATGAGGTCGATGATGTAGATGCCGCCCCGCTCCGCGAAGATGTAGGACTTCATCTTGGGGTTCCAGCGACGGGTCTGATGACCGAAGTGGACGCCGCCCTGCAGGAGGTCGCGCATAGCGACGACGTGCTTGTCGTCGGCGATGGCGGCGGCGGACGCGTCGGGGGTGGTGACGGGCGCAGACACAGCTGCCTCCTTGTGGTTAGGTGCTCTTCTGTCGCCGACGGAGGCGCCATGATTCTCCTGCCGGAGCACCGTCATAGAGCCTGAGGCCGTCGGGTAGGGAGTGAACGGGACCGAACGTGAAGTCTACTTCAGCGGCGCACCTGATGCCAGCCCGCAGGCTGGGCGGCACGGCTCACGCCTCCCAGGGCGTCCCTATCTCGTCGCGCAGCCTGCCCTTGAGACGCAGGATGGCCTTGGTGTGCAGCTGCGACACCCTGCTCTCGGTGACACCCAGCACCTCGCCGATCTCACGAAGGGTGAGGTTCTCGTAGTAGTAGAGGGCGATGACGATGCGCTCTCGCTCTGGGAGCGCATCGATGGCACGTGCCAGTTGCCCCTTCATCTCGGTGACGTCGAGCATGCGAGAGGGGTCGCGGCTCTTGGGGTCCTCGATGGTCTCGATGAGGGACGCCTTGTCGCCGTCTGAGCCGGAGATCTCCCACAGCTCGTCCAGAGCGACGATGGAGGTGTTGGAGATCTGCGTCAGCGTGTAGTGGAACTCGTCTGACGACATACCCAGCGCCTGGCAGATCTCCTCGTCCGTGGGAGCACGCTGAAGCTCGTTCTCGAGCTGCGCACAGACACGTTCGATGTCGCGCGCCTTGCTGCGGACGGATCGCGGCACCCAGTCCAAGGAGCGCAGCTCGTCGATGATGGAACCCTTGATGCGCGAGACGGCGTACGTCTCGAACTTGATGTCGCGACTGGGGTCGAACCGCTCCACGGCCCCGATGAGCCCGAGCAGCCCGTAGGAGATGAGATCGGCCTCGTCGATGTGCGCCGGCAGCCCGCTGCTCATGCGACCCGCCACGTATTTGACGAGCGGCGCGTAGGCAAGGATAAGACGTTCGCGAGCGCCCAGATCGGCGTTCATCTTGTAGCGCGTCCACAGCTCTCTGACGCGCTCCTCGCTGAGCGAGACCATCATTGCGGCAGCACGACCACTGCACGTCCCTCGACTCGTCTGCGGAGCTGACCCTTGCTGCCCAGCACCGGCTCTGTCCTTCGAACCCTACACGCTCCGCGGCCACAGTCGCGATACCCGCCGCCGTGCACAGTAGACTGCGGCGACATCAGGCCCGCGGGTGGTGTGCGTCGTAGACACGTCGCAGGTGAGCACCGCTCACCTGCGTGTAGACCTGGGTGGTAGCTACAGAAGCATGGCCGAGGAGCTCCTGGATGGCCCGCAGGTCAGCGCCGCCCTCAAGCATGTGTGTCGCGAAGGCGTGGCGAAGCATGTGCGGTGAAGCCTCCTCCAACCCTGCGGCGCGGCAGTATCTTACTACGAGCCTGCGCACGTCCGATGTGCGCAGAGGACGGCCGCTGCGGCTGAGCAGGAGACGTCCTGATGCCTGCGGCACAGTCGCCGGCGACCCACGACCGGGCCTCAGGTGCGCTCGCCCGTTCTTGAGATACCCGTCCACGGCGGCCGCCGCCTCCTCCCCCAGAGGCACCACGCGATCGTGGCCGCCCTTGCCACGGATGCGCACCTCGGCCTGTGGTAGGTCCACGCTCGTGACGTCCAAGTCCACGGCCTCCTGGCTGCGCAAACCACACCCGTAGATGAGCTCGAACAGGGCGCGGTCGCGCAGACGTAGCGGATCGGTCCCTCTGATCGCATCCAGGAACGCCGCCACCTCGTCGCGTCTCAACGAGCGCGGCAGGTGGCGGCGTCGACGCGGTCCCTGAAGGCCCAAGGCGGGATCTGCTGGCAGCACGCCGCGCTCGCTCAGGTACCGTGTCAGTCCGCGCACGGCGGACAGCTTGCGCGCGTGCGTAGACGGCGCGTAGCCGCGACGGCCCAGGTACCCTGCAAACGCTCTCATGCCCGCCCTGTCCAGCGAGCGCACCGCTCTGCGCTCGCGCGCAGCCCACGCCAGCATCTGCGCCAAGTCGCTGCCGTACGACCGCAGGGTCGCGGAGCTAGCCCCACGGCGCCGAACGGCATCGAGGTAGCTGCCGACAAGGTCGTCGGGATCCGGGTTGTACTCCGCGTGCGGCATGACCATCGGGTCCCTGTTCTGCGCCGCACACAGGCGTTCCTGCCGCACGCTGCCGAACGCGCGGCCGCGCAATGCTCGTCGCGTGGAGCTCTGTAGGCTGTCAGCGTACAGCGCTGCGACCGACGCCGCAGGTCTCGCCGGCGTCGAGAGGTGCGGGCTCTCAGCGTACAGCGCCGCGTACAGCCCGGTAGCTGCCGCCCGCGTCGATGCGGACCACGCCCCGCACCTCTAGCTCGGTCAGCGCCGCCAGTGCGTCCGCGATGTCGAGGCCAAGCGACTCGACCACCGTGCCCACGTCCACCGGCCCCGCGTCGACGAGTGCGGCCAGCGCCTCGTGCAGCGACGGTCTGTCACCCTGACCTGCCCCGTCACCCCTTGGCTGGACTGGGGCAGGAGCACACGGTGCTTGGTCCCCACCTGCCGGCCGACCTGCCCGCGCCATTGGGTCTGCACGCGCCGACGACACAGCCATCATGAGGCACTCCGGGGAGACGCTCTGCTCTCTGAGAGGTGCGCCTGATGGCGGCATACCGGACGGCGCATCGCCACCCCCCGCCCTCTCGACATGGTCCCCACGCAGGCAGGCGACGACATCCACCGCTGACTCGCAGAGCAACGCACCTGCCCTCAGCAAGCTGTGCGGGCCACACGAGAGCCTACGCCCTGCCTCACCGGGCACAGCCAGTACCGGGATGCCGGCTCGCTGCGCGAGGCGGCCGGTGATGAGTGCCCCGCTGCGCTCATCGCCTTCTACTACCACCACGGCGTGGCACAGGCCTGCCATCACGGCATTGCGGGCCGGGAACCGCCACGCACGGCCCTGCGTGCCCCACGGGAATTGCGACACCACCAGACCCTCGTGGATCAGGCGTTCGTACAGAGCCCGGTGGCGTCGCGGGTAGCACACGTCGGCTCCTGTACCAAGTACCGCCACCGTACGGAGTGTGAAGCCCTCGACATGGCCGCCAGCAGACGTAGCGTCGCTGAGCAGCGCCCCTCTGTGGGCGGCGGCGTCTATCCCTTCCGCGAGCCCACTGACGACACAGACGCCTCTGTCAGCGAGCTGCCGTCCAAGGCTGGCGGCCATCTCCAGCCCGTAGGTGCTGGGCCGCCGCGCACCCACTATAGCCACGCACGGCAAGGTGGAGAGCGCCGCCGACCGTGCTGCAGCTGACGCGGCATGTGACCCGCCCAACATGAACAGCGCCGGCGGGCCGAGGCCGCTGCGCCGCAGCTGCTCTGGATACACGTTCTCTCTGTCTGCGTAGCACACCGTGAGACCCGCAGGCGGGCCGGCGCGAGCACACGGCGTGCGCCGCGCAAGGACATCCCGCCACATGGCAGCGTCAGTGTCTTCTACGGCGCGCGATGCCTCCTCGCTGTGCACTGGTCGCGAGCCTGACTCCGCGCCTAGCAGACTGGACCGACGATCCGCACCTCCACCGCGCGGCGCGAGTGTCGCCGCGAGACGCTCGCGGTCGACTGTGATGAGTGCATCCATGGGCCCATGGGCCTTGCTCAACCGCTCGATGACACCCGATCGCAAAGCAGCCAGATCCGCCAGCCACCGGCACGTCGTGATCTGTTCCTCACTCACCAGTGCAACCTGTCTCCCGAGACGCGACGCCAAGCGCAAGCCGCCTCAGGCCACACTACTCAGCGCGGTGCCGGCCCCGCGGTAGGCCAGACTCTCGTGCACGTGAGCAGCGGTGACCACTGCGGCCCCCTCCAGGTCGGCCACGGTCTGAGCGACACGGATGACGCGATCACAGGCGCGGGCGCTGAGTCGCAACCTGGTGTACGCGGCATCGAGCGCATCCACGGCCGGCGGCGCCAGGCGGCACAGCCGCCTCGTGTCGCGCGCGCTGAGATGGGCGTTGGCATACACACCACTGCCAGCCAAACGCCGTTGCTGACGCGCGCGCGCCGCCACGACGCGCTCTCGGACAGCTGCCGAGGACTCACCTCCTCCACGCCGCAGGTCTGCCGCCGCGACGCGGCCCACCGTGATACGCAGATCGATGCGGTCCAGCAACGGACCGCTGATGCGGGCAGCGTAGCGCTGCAGACGGCTGGCCGTGCACGTACACTCGCGCTCTCGGTCGCCGTGGAAGCCGCACGGACACGGATTCATGGCCGCAG
>CAYMTC010000138.1:546-5615 GCA_964393265.1 uncultured Thermoleophilia bacterium | reverse complement strand
ACGAGGTGGCTGCGGCGAGCGATGTCTCTGCCGCCGCCGCTGGCGAGGTCGGCGTCGCCGACGAGGCCCCCGAGGGCCGCACCGCCGTCATCATCAGCCTCGAGGGTGCGGACCCGCTGGAGGGCGACGCCGAGGCTCTACGGGAGTTCCACGCCCTCGGCGTGCGCCTGCTCACGTTGGCCTGGGACGACAATCCTTTCTGTGGCACTGTCTTCGGTGCCGCGGCCGGCGGTGGTGGGGGCCTCACGCCCGCCGGCCGCGACCTCGTGCAGCTCTGCGAGGAACTCGGCGTGCTGGTCGACGTGTCGCATGCGTCCGACGAGGGCTTCTGGGACGTGTGCCAAGTCGCCACGCGGCCCTTCACGGCCAGCCACAGCGACTGCCGCGCGGTGTGCTCGGCGGAGCGGAACCTCACGGACGACATGATCCGTGCGCTGGCGGAGCGCGGTGGTGTCATGGGCGTCAACCTGTGTCCGTCGTTCCTCTCGCAGTCGTTTCTCGAGCAGGAGAAAGCCGTCACCGGCGATGTCTACGCTCGAGCTAGAGCCAGTGGTCGCAGTCTTGACGCGACCTTCGAAGAGGTCGCGCCCCTCATCGCTGGGTTGCCGCGCCCGCCGCTCGACACGGTGCTGGCGCACGTCAAGCACGCCATCGATGTGGGCGGGGAGGACTGTGTGGGCCTCGGTGGCGATTTGGACGGTATCCAGAGCCTGCCGGCCGGCATCGAGGGCGTGGCCGACTATCCGCGCATCGCGGATCTGCTCCGTCGCGGCGGGCTCAGCGAGCGCCAGGTGGAGAAAGTCTGCTTCCGCAACTTCGCGCGGCTCTTGACTCAGTAGCACGGGCCTCAGCAGCACAGCAAGCGAGTGCCCGTGCTCCTCAGGGGTGTGTGTGACGCCCGAAGCTGCTCATGGACGGCTCACAGCTAGGTCACAGCATCCGCACAGAGACGGAGGCTATCCTCTCGTTTGACCACCGACTCAGGTGCGGATGAACGTGTGACGGCGAGGTGGTCGAGGTGGCGAGACGACCCGTGCTGGGCAGCGCCGCCTCTACGCTCGCCTGACTTGAGAGGAGCACCCTGTGAAGAAGGCGATGACGAACTACGTCGTGGACCTCGTCATCGCCGCGGCGTTCATTGTGGCCGCGGTCTCCGGGATCGTGTTCCTCTTGCCGACCGCCTGGGTGGCGGTCTCGCCGCAGGGGGACACGAGTCTTCTAGGCGTATCGATGGAGCTCTGGAGCGCGCTCCACGAGTGGAGTGCGCTCATCATGATCGGCGGCGCCGTGCTGCACGTCGTGCTTCACTGGCGCTGGGTCGTCACCATGACGCGCCGCACGTTCCGCATGCCCACTGCCCGTCGGGGCGCACGGCGCCTCCGGACGGCCGACGTTGCGAGTGCTGCCCCGATGGCGGCGTCGATGGCCACGGCGAAGCGGTCCCAGGCCGCTCCCGCCCGGCGCTTCACACGCAAGGCTTTCCTCACCGGTGCGGCCGCGACGTGCGGCGGGTTGGTGGCGCTGGCGGTCCTTAGCCGCGGCGAGGACACGCACGCCGTCTCCACGAATGCCGACGCGGCCGGGTCTACAACGGGCCAGGGTCGCGGGGGAGGCAACGGCTATGGGAACGGCAACGGCGGCGGCGCTGGTGCGCTGGACGTCTCTCCGGAGCAGCCGTCGTCCGGCGAGGGTGAGGTGGCCCGGGTGACGATCGCTCAGGGTCGCTGTGATGCGTGCGGCGCCTGCCTGAGCGCTTGCCCGCGGGGTGTGTTCTCGGTCTCTGACTCTGGCGGCGCAGTGGTAGCGAGTGCGCCGGACGCCTGCACGCTCTGTGGACGCTGTGTCCGCGCGTGTCCCACTGGTGCCATCACCCTGAACGGGTGAGCCGAAGCAGGTCCGCAGGGGCTTGAGGGTCGGCTCTTTCGGTGAGGGGGATCGCTGGCTGCGGGTTATGGCTGGGGCGCGGGTCAGTCCGGGAAGCGGAAACCGTCCGCCACGACGCGCTCGCAGGTGGCCACCACCTCAGGGTCGTACAGGGTGCCAGCGCCTCGGCGGACCTCTGCGAGCGCTGTCTCGATGCCTAGCGCGGCACGGTATGGCCGGTGCGATGCCATGGCCTCGACGACATCGGCGACCGCCAGGATGCGCGCCTCAAGCATGATCTCGTCGCCTGCGAGGCCTTGCGGATATCCGGATCCATCCAGGCGCTCGTGGTGCTGGTGGACGATCTCTGCGACCGGCTGCTCGAAGGCGATCTGTGCCAGCAGGTCGGCGCCGCGGGCCGGGTGTTGCTTGATCAATTCGTACTCCATCGCGGTGAGCTGTGCCGGCTTGGCGAGGATCTCAGCGGGGACGCCGATCTTGCCGATGTCGTGCACTTGGCCGGCCAAATGCAGGCCTTCTCGTCGTGCTTCCTGGAGGCCCATGCTCGCGGCGATGGCGTCGGCGAGCAGGGTGACGCGCTGCTCGTGATCTCCGGTGTAAGGATCGCGCAGAGCCACCACGGCTCCCATGGAGCGGACTGTGTCGTGGAGGGCGGTGCGGAGACGTTCCGCTCCAGCGGCGAGGTCTTCCTCGGCGCGACGGCGGTCGGTGATGTCGCGCGCGTACCCACCGACGCCTGTACGTCCGCCGGGCAGCGGTACGGAGAACTTGCGGACCTCGTAGACGCGGTCGCCGACGAGCTCCTCACTCACGACCGTCTGTCCGCTCTGCAGTGCTAGCTGGTCGCTGCGGCGGCAGCTCTCGGCGCCCTCGGGGGGCATGAGGTCCGCGTCTGTACGGCCGATTATCTCCTCGAGCGACGTGCCGAAGAAGGCGATGTTGGCCGGATTGACAGTCACGTAGCGCAGTCGGTCATCTTTGATGAACACAAGATCGTCGGTGGCGTTGATGAAGGCTTGGTAGCGCTGCTCGCTCTCGCTGAGCGCGTCCTCGGCGCGTTTGCGCTGGGTGATGTCGCGCGCCACGTGCACGCTGCCGATCAGTGTGCCAGACGGGTCGCGTAGCGGCGTGGTGGTGACGTCGAACACGCCGTCCAGGTAGGGCTCAGGCACCTCCTCCCGTTCCTCTGTCTCACTGTGGAGCAGTCTTGCGTGGGGGCAGAAGTCTGGGACGTACGGCAGTCCGTGCATGCTCTCGTGACACGTGGTGCCCACCAGTTCCTCGGGTGAACGTCCCACGCGCTCCGCCATGGCACGGTTAGCGTGTACTATGCGATGCTCGCGGTCGATGATGATGACGAGGTCCGGGACAGCGTCGAAGGTGTGTCGCCACTGCTCGGCGGCGTGGGCGAGTGCCTCTTCGGCCTTCTTGTGTCCCGTGATGTCAGTGTGTGAGCCGACCACCCGGTACGGGTGGCCCCGCGCATCGCGCACGCCTCTGGCACGGTCCAGGATCCAGCGGTAGCTCCCATCCTTGTGGCGCACCCGGTACTCGGCCCGGATCTCAGAGGTCTCGCCGGACTTGAGTGCCGACAAGCCGGTGCGGACACGTTGGCGGTCGTCCGGATGCAGCAGCGACGCCCACATCTGGAACGTGTCCTCCAGCTCGCCCTCGGCGTAGCCCAGCATCGCCTTCCATCGAGGCGAGGTGTAGATGCTGTCACTGGATATGTCCCAGTCCCAGACCCCGTCGTTAGCGGCCTCGGCGGCCAGGATGTAGCGCTCCAGGCTGTCGGGCTCCAATGCCTTGGCTCCGCTGTGCTGGGTCACGTCCTTGACGGTCGCGACGCACCACCTGACGTTGCCGGCCTGATCGCGCAGGACCGACGGGCTCACGAGCGCAGACCACGGGGAGCCGTCCTTGTGTATGAAGCGCAGGTCCAGGCAGCGCGACTGGCCTTCAAACGCGCGTGAGAGAGCCTCACTGATCGTCCGGTAGTCGTCCGGATGCCAGTAGGGGTGGGGTGGCTCTGTGGCCAGGAGCTCCTTCTCGGTGAAGCCGGTCAGGCGACAGAACGCGGGGTCCACGTACTTGTGGGTACCGGCCTGGTCAAGGATGCACAGGCCGTCCTGCAAGGCCGCCACCGCGTCGGCCAGGGATTCGGCGGGGAGCGGTGCTGTGGTGTCGCGCGGAGAGGGCGCCGACGTAGCCGCATGGTGTGCGTGCCCGGGTCTGTCTTCTGACCCGTCGGCGGCTCGTCTTGCAGCCAAGCGACTCCTCCTGCCCAAGCGGAGCGTGTACGTCGCGAGTCCGTGCAGTCCTGCCGCGGGCCACTCCCAAGGAGCGGCTGACAGATGTCCGGTATGGACTTCGCAGACTAGCTCTCTCGTCAGATTCGGTCCGGGAGTCGCTATCCCTGTCTTGGCGCGGGCTCCGGAAGCGTCCCCGCCTGCTCTCATGAGTCGTGGCGCCTGCTGTAAAGGGGGAGAGCGCCGCGCGGCTAGGGCGATCGCTCCTGCGCCGGGGGTTCCTCGTGCCGCACGGTCGCTGGTCTTACCTGGGGACGAGGGCTAGTATCGCCTCTCAGCGGCACCGTGGCGCGCTCGTGCGCTACGATCGCAGCGCCGTGAGACCGTCGTGGGTCATCAGCTTGGGGCTTGTGTCGGATCGCCAGGGAGGAGCCCGTGTCTCTACGCGGATCGTGGAAGCGCTTTGCCGTGCGGCGGCTGGACATGGGACCGCTGCTCGACGTGTTCCTCATCAGCGCGGTGAGCTGCGTCATCGTCATCCGCGTGACGCTCCACCTGACCGGCTATCCGCAGCTGGGTAACGACAGCCTGCACATCGCCCACATGCTGTGGGGCGGCTTGGGCATGCTCTTGGCGGTCGTCGTGTTGATCGCTTTCCCTGTGCGCCTGGCCACCCAGTTCGCCGCCCTCGTTGGCGGTCTCGGCTTCGGCGCGTTCATCGACGAGCTGGGCAAGTTCATCACCCAGGACAACGACTACTTCTTCCAGCCCACTATCGGCCTCATCTACCTGCTGTTCGTGGGGCTGTACTTGGGCTTCCGGCAACTGGAGGGAGTGGGCGTGCCGTCAGAGGCTACGAGGCTGGTCAATGCGCTGGAGCTCACGAAAGAGGCGGCGCTTCGCTCCATGGACGCCGCCGAGCGTGAGCAGGCGCTC
>CAYMTC010000138.1:0-536 GCA_964393265.1 uncultured Thermoleophilia bacterium | reverse complement strand
GGTTCCCGCACCGTCGAGATGCCTGGGCAGGGGTTCCTGTCGTCCCTCAAGGACCTCATGGTGCAGTGGTACAGGCGGCTCATCGCTTGGCGGTTCTTCTCCGGCTCTCTGATCCTTGGGGCGGTCGCTGTCGAGCTGGTCAGCTTGGGCTTGGCCGTCGCCGCTGTCTCTGTCCGGTCGCCGAGCAAGTTCGGGTTCAACGACTGGGGGTCGTTGCTCTCGGCGCTGGTCTCCGGCCTGCTCGTGCTGGCCGGCGTGCTCGTGCTGCGCCGCTCGCGGCTGCGTTCGTACAAGCTGTTCGACGGGGCCGTGCTCGTGGGCATCTTCGTGGGGCAGTTCTTCAACTTCCTTGAGAACGAGCTGAGCGCCTTGGCCGGCTTGGTCTTCCTGCTCGTGTGTCACGGAGCGCTGCGGTACCTGATCGACCAGGAGCAGACCGTGCGGGCGCACGCGGAAGTCGGGGAAACAAGGGGCGCCGTGGAGGCGGCGCAAGATCGGAAGAGCACACGTCTGAACTCCAGTCACCGCTCATTATC
>CAYMTC010000137.1:0-5639 GCA_964393265.1 uncultured Thermoleophilia bacterium | reverse complement strand
CCCCCCTCCACCCTCTCCTACACTCTTTCCCTACACGACGCTCTTCCGATCTACCAGGTCGATGCGCCGGAACACAGCCTCCAGCGCCGCGTGGAACCGCTCATCACGCGAGGACGACCAGAAGGCGGCCACGCCATCCGGATGGAGAGCGCCGGCCACAAGCGCCAGCCCCTCGGGACTGTAGAGCACAGCGTTCTGCGGACGCACCAGCCAGCCGGGCCCATTGTCCGTGTCGAGCGCGACCAGGTGGTAGAAGGCGTCAGCCGAGCGCAGCACATCGGCCACGTCCCGTGCGACGATACGAACACGCGCGTCGGCCTGAGCTCGGGTCTGCAAGTCACCCCCGTAGCGGTGGTACCAGTCGATCACCGTCGGCTCGAGCTCAGCAACGGTCACCGACGCCAACCCCGCGAGTCCCAGAGCCTCATCGAGCGCATGACCTACGCCGAGGCCGCCGATGAGTACGTCTAGACCACGCGTCGGCAGCAAGGGGCGAGCGGAGGCGATGAGAGCCCGGCTTGACGCCTCGTTAGCCGTGGACACCAGGAACACGCCACCGCAGATGATCTCCAGATGGCCGCCCCTGCGGCGCAGGACGAGCTCGCCGCACTGCCCGTGAGCCCGCTGCAAGACCTGCGCCGCAGTCATGTCTCCAGCGCACCTACTGTAGTGTGGTGTCAAGGTACGCGTCGATGGTCTGACGGATGTGCTTCCGCACGTGGTCCGGCAGCGGAGGCACGTCGTTGTCTGCGATGAGCTGCTGCGCCCGCTCCCAGGCGTCCTGCACCAGCGAGCGGCCCGCATACTCCTCGAACGTCTCACGCCTCCACAGGCTGGGACGCCACAGTTCACCTGACCTGAGCCTCTGACGTGTGCTCTTGCAGGTCAGGAAGTGACCCCCGATGCCCACCTCCAGCAGGTCATCGACCAGCGCGGCGGTCTCGTCCACCGGTTCGTCGCGCAGGAAGCGCTCGATGGCATCGACCACATCAGCGTCCAGGACCGTCTTGGCAAGGCTGGCTGTCTGCGCGCTGTCCAGGAGGCCGAAGGCCAGCATGACGTCGGCGCCGGCCGCCGCGACCGCCAGCCCGGTGAGCATGCCCTCCGCTCCGGCCTGGTGGTCACACGCCTTGGCATCGCAGCTCACGGCGCTGCCCTGGGTGAGCATGCCGTAGCGCTTGCTCATGTCGATGCAGATCATGTTGATGAGCGCGTCTTCTGGCGTGCCCGACAGGTAGAGACCGCTGCGCATCTCGGCCACCGCCGAGCCTACCGCCGACACCAGTGCGCAGCCAGGCACGGCCAACTGGAAGAAGACCACCGCACTGAGAAGCTCGACCATGTTGAGGATGCTGGTGCCCAGAACGCTCATGGGCCCGGTGGTCCCCATCTGCGGCATGGGAAGCACGAAGACCGGACACCCGGCACGAGCCATCATGATGTGCGCCTCGGTCATGTCCGCGTCGTGCTGCAGCGGCGCGATGGTGCAGTGCGTGGCCGACCAGATGGGACGCTGAGCCAGCGGCGCGTCCGCGACCGCCTCGAGGACCTCGATGAACGGCGGCACTTGGTCGGGATGCCGCACCTCGTCCTGCAAGTGCTTCCGCGAGTTCTCGTACGTGATGCGCGCCATCTCGAGGTTGCCGGCGCGCACGTCCACGTCGGCCGGGGTGATGGTGGCCCAGGTGAAGTCGATCTGCGGCACGGCGTCGTAGAGGCGCATCATGGCGGCCAGGTCCGCCTCTGTACCTTCGTGCCGCTCGCCTGTGAGATCGTCGAGCATGTACGTCGCCGCGCCGTCGCTCGTGTACAGCATGCGGCCGTCGCCCACGACGCAGTCGTAGCCAGGGTCACGCCCAGCCAACAGGACAGTGCGCGGCAGCATGCCGAGGCACTTCTCGATGAGGTCCCAGTCGAGCTTCACGGTGAGCGCCTGCGCGTCGACCCGCGCGCCCGCGTCTTGTAGCAGAGGGGTGAGGCTGGGCGTGTTGTACGCCACGCCCACCTCCTGGAGTATGCGCAGCGTCTGCTCGTGGATGAAGTCTCTGTCGCGATCGGTCAGATACTGAAGGCTGGGTCTGGACATGGCACTCTCCCGGAAGCGTCCTCGTCAGCGGCCCAACGGCTTGGTCGCGGCGATAGGGTGGCAGTTCACGCGGAACTGCGGGCAGTCGGAACATGGGCCTAGGAGGAGGTCGGTCTCACGCCCCGCAAGCGCCTCCACGAAGCCGTTCTTCAAGTAGAACTCGGGTTCTCGCGCACAGACCCACAGGCGACCAGCTCCCCGCGCCAGAGCCTCCCCCTCGAGGACGCCCAGAAGACGGCGCCCCAACCCGGCTCGGCGGTAGTCCTCGTGCACGGCTGTCCAGCCGACGATGAACATGTCCTGCCAGTGCCGCAGCGCCACGGTGCCGACGAGGCGAGAGCCATGGAACGCGCCCCAGCGGACGAGCAGGCCCTCAGTGTCACCGTCGGAGTCTTCGAGTCCGGCTGCCCTCCCCAGTGCGATCGCCTCGCTTTCGTCGGTGAGCGTGCGGATCTCGATAGCGGACAGCGTGGCATCTGAGACATGTGGACTCATTGAAGCTCCCGGAAGTCGCGGATGACGTCGGCTATGTGCCGCTGAGCGTCGTCGGACAGCGGCACCACGTGGTGCGTAGCGAGAAGGTCTCGCGCCCGCTCGGCTGCTTCGAGGACCAAGCCGGAAGGCTGTTCTCCCTGGGAAGCGTGGCCTCGACGGAACACGGCAGGCTCCCAGAGCTCGCCGTCCCTGCGGCGCGTCCGTGTGGAGCGACGAGACAGGAAGTGGCCGCCGCTCCCCACGTCAGCGATATCGTCGAGCAGCATCTCGGCGTCGTCGACCTTCTGCCGTCCACTGAGACGCCGGACCATGCCCACGGCGTCGGCGTCGAGTACGACCTTGGCGAGGCTGAGAGACTGAGCTCCGTCCAGGGTGCCGAACGCCAGCAGGGAGTCGGCCCCGGCCAGCGCCAGCGCCACAGCCGCCATCATGCCCTCGGCCCCCTCCTGGTAGTCTGGGTAGCGGCCGTCACCCCCCAGGCCGGCGGCCTGCACCGGCAACCCATACTCGCGGCACATCTCCACGCAGGCGAGGCCCATCACGGTAGCCTCGGCCGCGCCGCAGAGATAGAGGCCGGAGCGCATGTCCGCTGCCGCGGGTTCCGGCGCGGCCATGAGTCGGCAGCCAGGGTGGGCGAGCTGGAACAGCACGACGCCGCTGAGAAGCTCGGCCATGGCCGTGACGACCGTACCCATGAGGCTCATCGGAGCCGTCGTGCCCATGAGCGGCATGGGCATGATGCTGACGGGCACGCCCGAGCGCGCCAGGATGAGGCTGGCCTCGGTCATCGCCGGGTCGTGCATCAACGGGGCGACGGTACAGTTGATCGTCGAGAAGATCGGTCGTTCCCAGAGTGAAGCTCCGGCGACCGACTCGAGTATGGAGACCAGCGGCGCTGCGTACTGTGGCGCGCGGACCTCATCCTGCAAATGCTTGCTGCACTCCTCGAGGGAGATGACCTCGATCTCCAGGTTGGCAGTGGCGGGATCGAGATCGCGCGCCGAGAGGCTGGGCCACACGTAGTCGATGGCCGGCAGCGCGTCAAAGAGCCGCATGGTCTGTCTGAGGTGATCCGCGCTGCCGGGACGGCGGACGCCCGTCTCGTCATCTATGACGTACGTGGCGGTGCCGTCCGTGCAGCAAGCCAAGTGGTCTTCCCCAAGCCTCACGTCGTACCGGGGATCGCGCGCCGCCAGCACAAGGTCGCGGGGCACGAGGTCGAGAGCCTGCCGTACGAGCTCCCACGACAACCGTGCCGTGAGCTTCTCGCGGTCCACGTGCGCGCCCGCCGCCGCCACCACGTCGATGGCGGCGGGCGTATTGTAGCCGACGCCCACGTGCTCCAGCACCCACATGGTACGTTCGTGGATGCGTCTGCGCTCCTCGTCGCTCAGGTACGTGATCCGTGCCTGGGCCATCGTCACTCTCCCCTCGTGCCAGCGCCCGCCCGATCGCCTGGACCACCGCGCCTGGGCTCTCAGCCGCGGCGCTGCACAGCCGCGATGATGCCGGCGATCTCGCTCTCGGCGGCGTCGCTCAGCGGCGGCACCCGGTGTGTCGCCAGCAGGTCGCGCGCCCGAGCCACCGCGTCTTGCTTGAGAGTGCGCCCGCGGTACTCCTCGAAAGCGGCACGCTGATAGACACTCGGGTGCCAGATCTCGTGCCCCTGCAGGCGCCGCGTGCTCTTGCGCCCCAAGTAGTGGCCGCCGATACCGACCGCGAGGACGTCGTCGATCAGCAGGCGGGCACTATCGAGCTCCTCGCGCCGCATGAAGCGACGGATCATGCCGACCGTCTCAGCATCGAGCACCATCTTAGCGAGACTATGGTTCTGCGTGCTGTCGAGACAGCCGGCAGCGATCAGTGAGTCGGCGCCGGCCAGAGCGGCCGCAAGCCCGCTCATCATGCCCTCAGCGCCCGCCTGCATGGAGCAGGCCTTCGCGTCGGAGGTGACGCCGGTCGCCTGCGTGGGCAGGCCGTAGAAACGGCTCATCTCAAGACACACCGCGTTGATGAGCCCCACCTCCGGACCGCCCGACAGGTAGCCGCCGCTGTGGAGCTCGGCCATGGCGGCGGCCACGCCCGAGATGACCGCACACCCCGGCTGCACCAGCTGGAACAGCACGACCGCACTGAGCAGTTCCGCGAGCGCGATGACGCAGGTCCCGAACACGCTCATGGGGCCTGTGGTGCCACCCTGGGGCATAGGCAGCACGAAGATGGGCACACCGCGACGACAGAGCATCATACTGGCCTCGGTCATGGCTGCCTCGTGCTGCAGCGGCGCGACCGTACAGTTGGTCACGGAGAAGACTGGGCGGCGATCGAGCGACGTGCCTATCGCCGCCTCGTAGATGGCCAGCATGGGCTCCACGAGAGACGGGTCACGCACCTCGTCCTGGATGTGTTTGGTCGAGTTGCGTAGGCAGATGGCATTCATCTGCAGCGGCTGGATGAGAGGATCTATGTCGCCCGCCTGCGGCGACGGCCACAGCACGTCGATCTCATCGAGAGCATCAGCGAGCCGCATCATCGTGGCAAGGTCGGCCGCCGTGCCCGCACGCCGCTCCCCGGTGAGGTCGTCGTACACATACGTCGCCATGCCGTCGCTGGTAGCCACCAGCCGCTCGCCACCCAGCAGCCGGTCGTTCTCCGGAAGCCGTCCCGCCAGCAGCACCTGCCTGGGCACTGTCTGCAGACACCCCTCTATGAGCTCCCAGTCCAGCTTCGCGACAAGCCGCTCGCGGTCCACCCAAGCGCCTGCCTCCGCGAGCACCTCGATCGCCTGTCGACTGTTGAACGCGACCCCCACGTCCTTCAACACCCGCAAGGTCTCCTCGTGCAGCAGCTCGCGCTCGGCCTCACTGAGGTAGCTAAGCCGTGGATGAGCCATGCTCCTACCGCCCCCTCGTCACAGCGTGTCAGCCAGCAGGTCTCTGAGACCAGCGCGACTGCGCTCTTCGGAGCAAGGCTAGCACACGTTCGCCGGGGCGCAGCACGTTCTCAGGAGGCCTTAGGCAGATTTGACGCAGAATTCGCACCAACGAGCGTCGCAACA
>CAYMTC010000136.1:4946-5661 GCA_964393265.1 uncultured Thermoleophilia bacterium | reverse complement strand
GTGCGGCATGTGAGACGCAGCAGCGCTCAATCGACGATCTCGACGATAGCTCGCTTGCCGTCGCGTACAGCGCTGGCCTTGACGATGGTACGCAGAGCACGAGCGATACGTCCCTGCTTACCGATGACTTTACCCACGTCGTCCTTGGCTACGGTGAGCTCGAGGACCACAGTGGTCTCGGTCTCGACGCACTCGACGTGGACCGCCTCGGGATCGTCGACCAGAGCCTTGGCAAGGTACTCCAGCAGCTCCTTGAGCATGCGCGCTAACCTCCGCTGTCCTGCAAGTGCCCGCGCGTCAGCTCTTGATGCCCTTGACGGCCAGCAAGCGCCTGACAGTGCGCGTGGGCTGAGCACCCTGCTTGAGCCACCCAGCGACCTTCTCGGCATCGACCTCGATGAGCGAGGGCTCCGTCTGCGGGTTGTAGCGTCCTATGCTCTCTATGACTCTGCCGTCACGCGGGCTGCGCGAGTCGGCGACCACGATGCGGTAGATGGGGTTCTTGGTGCTGCCCACTCTACTGAGTCTGATACGTACGGCCACTTGTGACTTGCCTCCTCGCGCAACTAGAGCCTTGGCCGGTATGCGCAACTGCCTCCACACGAACGAAGCGCGCCGCGGGCGGCGCGTCGCGCAAGTTTACCCCCCAAGGCCGGGAAAACCAAACCGGCCGTGGCGTGCGCCGGCCAGCTGCTTCATGAGTCTCTGCATGTCA
>CAYMTC010000136.1:0-4936 GCA_964393265.1 uncultured Thermoleophilia bacterium | reverse complement strand
ACCTCCTGCACCCGCACCCCACTACCACGGGCTATACGCTGGCGACGGCTGCCGTCGATGATCTCGGGGTGGTGACGCTCACCCGGTGTCATGGACAGGATCATCGCCTCGATGCGGTCCAGTTGCTTCTCGTCGACCTGCACGTCCTTGAGCTGCTTCATGCCCGGGACCCCAGGTAGCATGCCGAGGATGCTGCTGACGGGGCCCATCTTGCGTACCTGCTTGAGCTGATCGAGCATGTCCTCGAGGGTGAAACTGGCCTTGCGCAGCTTCTCCTCCATGGCGGCCGCCTGCTTTGCGTCGACGGCCGCCTCGGCCTTCTCGATCAGCGTGAGCACGTCGCCCATACCCAAGATGCGCGACGCCATGCGGTCTGGATGGAACGTCTCGAAATCCGCCAGCTTCTCGCCGTTGCTGACGTACTTGATGGGTTTGCCGGTGACAGCCCGCACACTGAGCGCAGCCCCGCCGCGAGCATCTCCGTCGAGTTTGGTGAGCACCACACCGTCGAGGTCGACACGCTGCCGGAACGCGTCGGCGGCGTTCACCGCGTCCTGCCCCGTCATAGCGTCGACGACCAGAAGGATCTCATGCGGTTTGACGGCGTCGCGCATGCGCACCAGCTCGTCCATGAGCTCGTCGTCGATGTGGAGACGGCCAGCCGTGTCGATGATGGCGACGTCTCCCTTGCTCGCCGCCATCTTGACGCCGTCTCGTGCGATGGTCACCGGGTCGACGTCGGCGCCGGGAGCGTAGACCGGCACGCCGACGCGTTCGGCCAGCGTGACGAGCTGGTCGATGGCCGCCGGGCGGTACACGTCGGCGGCGATGAGCACCGGCTGCTTGCCCTCCTTCTTGAGAGCGTTGGCCAGCTTGGCGCAGGTCGTGGTCTTGCCCGAGCCCTGCAGACCCGCCATGAGCACGACGGTGGGGGGCTTGGACGCGAAGGTGAGCCGCGCATCGGCCGCCCCCATGAGGGCGGTGAGCTCTTCGTGGACCACCTTCACGACTTGCTGCGCCGGCGTGAGGCTCTCCATGACCTCGGCGCCCTTAGCGCGCTCCTTGACCTGAGCGACGAACGCGCGCACCACCTTGAAGTTGACGTCTGCCTCGAGCAGTGCCAGGCGGATCTCGCGCATGGCGCGGTCGATGTCCTCGTCACTGAGCTTGCCGTGCCCGCGGAGCTCGCTGAAGACGCCTTGGATCCTGTCTGAGAGCGCGTCGAACATGCGGCTATGCTATCAACGACCCGGCGCTGGCGTGTCCCGTGCGGCGTACTGACCGCTGGCGCACGCTACTCGCTGTAGCCCGCGCCGAAGAGAGCACGGGTGAACTCGTCTGGGTCGAACGGCCGCAGATCCTCGAGCTGCTCGCCCACGCCGATGAGTTTCACCGGGATCCCCAAGTCCTTGTGGATGGCGACCACGATGCCGCCCTTGGCCGTGCCGTCGAGCTTGGTGAGCACCACCCCGCTCACGTCGACCGCCTGCTTGAACTCCCGCGCCTGCCGCAAGCCGTTCTGGCCAGTGGTCGCATCGAGCACGAGGAGTGTCTCGTGCGGCGCACCGGGCAGCTGGCGCTCGATGACGCGCCGCACCTTGGACAGCTCTTTCATGAGATTGACTTGCGTGTGCAGTCGGCCGGCCGTGTCGATGATGACGACATCTGCCCCGCGAGAGGCCGCCGCCGCCAGCCCGTCGTAGACGACGGCGGCGGGGTCGCTGCCGCTGGCTTGGCGCACGATGTCGCAGCCCACGCGGTCGGCCCACTCGGTCAGCTGCTCCGCAGCGGCCGCTCGGAACGTGTCGGCAGCCACCATCAGTGGCTTGCGACCCATCTGTGCCAGACGCCAAGCCAACTTGCCTATCGTCGTCGTCTTGCCGGTGCCGTTGACGCCCACCACAAGGATCACACTGGGGCGAGCTGTGACGTCGATACGACGGACGTCCTGATCCGACACACTCAGCTCGCCCGCCACAGCTTCAGCCAGCTCCGTCACGAGCTCGTCCTGCGACCGCAGCCCGCGAGCGGCGGCACGCACCTCAAGACGGTCGATGATCTCGAGCGTGGCGTCCACGCCGACATCTGCCGCCAGAAGTGCCTCTTCCACCTGCTCCCAGACGGATTCGGTAGCTCCCCCCAACACTATGGTCGTAAGAGTGCCGCGTAGGGAGTCGCGCGCCTTACCCAGGTTGACCCGCAGGCGCCGCAGCAGACCCACTCGCTCCCGCGCTTCCTCGGCTATCACCTCGGCGGGCACCTGCCCCTCGACTCCCTTGAAGACCTCGTGCCACTCCATCGTCACTCCGCTGCCTCGGTCGCCGCGCCGCCGTCACTCACTGACTGCTGACCGCCGCCGGCTGCCTGCCCGGCCGTCGTCTCTGAGAGCTGTCCCGCCGCGCGATCCTCGTCCTGCGCACTCTGCGCCCGATCGATCTCCTCCTCGGCCATACGCGCGCTGACCACGTGCGACACGCCGTCGGACCCCATGGTGACCCCATACAACAGGTCGGCAGCCTCCATCGTCCGCTTCTGATGCGTGATGATGATGAACTGCGTGCGGTGACGGTACTCGCGCAGCAGCGACACGAAGCGGCCGATGTTCACATCATCGAGCGCGGCCTCCACCTCGTCTAGGATGTAGAAGGGCGCCGGCCTAGCGAGCACCAGCGCCATCAGGAAGGCGATCGCCGCCAGTGCCCGTTCACCCCCGGAGAGCATGCTGAGACGCTTGCCGAGCTTGCGGCCCGGTTTCACCTCGACCGCGACGCCACCCGGCGTAGATCCGTCGCCCTCGACCAGCTTCAGCGTCCCCTTGCCTCCCGGGAACAAGGTCGCGACCATGCTGGAGAAATGGTGCGATATGACTTGGAAGGTCTCGGCGAAGTCGGCGTCTATGCGCGTCGAGAGCTCGCTGATGAGCCCCTCCAGCTCCTGCAGCGAACGCTCTAGGTCGCGCCGCTGTTCACGCAGGAACCCCAGCCGGTCCCCCAGCTCTGCACACTCTGCTTCGGCAAGCGGGTTGACCGGGCCGATGCCCTCCAACCGTCTCTGGAGACGGTCCGCGGTCGCATCGAGACGAGCCGCCTCGTCGGCGTCCTGAGGCGGCTCGAAGTGTGCCCGTTCGAGCCGCTCGCCGACCTCGTCCAGCAGCGTCGTGACTTCCTCCCGCTGCTCCTCCAGCCGAGCCAGACGCACCTGCGCGGCGGCGTTCTCCTCGAGGACCGTCTCGCGCCGCCGCCGCAGTTCTGCCTCGCGGTCCGCCAGTGCCCGCAGGTCCTCGCGCCCTACATCCTGCACCGCGGGGGCCTGTCCCAGACGATCGACGAGGCCAGCGGCCACGGCGCGGACCGCGGTGAAGCGCTCCTGCAGAGCCCCTGAGACCCGCATCGTCTCGGGGAGCGCCGCCAGGCGACGCTCGACCACGTCGAGACGTCGGCGACGCTCCTCGGCACGGCGCAACGCCTCCCGTCGCTCACGGGCGCTCCGCTCCGCCGCCGCCCGCCGCTCCTCGACCTCCACGCGCAGGCGCGTGAGGCTCGTGAGTGCACGGTCGTGCGCCTCCTCGAGTTCGACGACCGCCTCCTCGCAGGTGGCCACCGGCAGAGACAACGCCTCCACCTCGACGAGAAGTCGAGCCGCCTCCGCATCGAGGCGCTCGACCTCCTCCTCGATGCCGCCGATCTCGGCATCGAGTGCCTCACTCTCGCGGTCCCGGCGCTCGCGCTCAGCGCGTGCCCGACGCAGCTCCTCGGCAGCGCTCTGAGCGGCGCGCTCTGCCCCCTGCGCCGCATCGCGCGCCGTCTGCTCGGCACGCGCCGCCTCGGCAGACTGCGCAGCGGCGACGGCCAGACGTTCCCGCGCGGCCTGCTCCTCCTCTGAGGCCGCTTCCAGCTCGTTGCCAAGCGTCTCTGCGCGCCGGCGCAACTCCTGCAGATGCGCACGGCGTTCGAACAACACTGCTGCAGGCACCGAGCCACTCAGACCCAGCACCCCATCGGCCGCCGCGTAGTACGCCCCGTCTCGCGTCACAGCGAGCCCGCCCGCCGTGGGCGGGACCCCTCGCAGGTCATCGACCACACGCACCAGAGCCAACCTCTCGCGGACAGTGCCCTCCGCTCCCTGCACGTGTGCCAGCAGGGGTTCGCCCGGCGGCAGAGACGCCGACACCTCGCCCGCCTGCCGCGCCAACACCAGACGCACCAGCCGCGCGCCAGCGGCACGAAGCGCATCCAGCAGTCCCCACGCATCCGCGTCCTCCGCCACCTGCACGTCTGACTGCAGGTGGACCAGAGCGGCTGCCAGTGCCCGCTCGTAGCCGGCCTCGCACTGAAGGTGCGAAGCCACAAGGCTCACGCCGGCGTGCCCGTTGACGATCTGCTCGACCTCGGGCTCCACTTCCCGCAGGGTGCTCAGGGCGGCAGCCACGTGCTCCAGCTCGGCGGCCACGGCCGCCGCCTCGCCAGCCGACTCGCGCACCCGCACCGCTGCCGCGGCCGCCACATCGGCCGCGTTGCGCTCCTTGTCTGCCGCCCCACGCGCCTCGGCAGTAGCGGCGACCGCTCGTGCCCCAGCCTCTGCCGCAGCCGTCTCCGCCTTAGCGGAGGCCTCTTCCAGCGAACCCAGCCGGGACCGTAGGTCTGCTGCCGTTGCCGCTGCCGCATCGCGTTCTCGCTCCACGGCAGCGCGTCTCTCGGTGAGCCTCGTGACGCGCATGACGGCTTCTTCGCGCTCCGCGCCGGCCCGCGCCAACGCCGAGCGCGCCTCACTGAGTCGTGTGCGGCCAGCCGCGAGGTCCGCCGCGGCGGACCTGTGTCGCTGCTCCACCGCCGCCACGCTGGCGAATAGCCCCTGCTCCACCGCCGCCCCGACGACGCAGTCACTCACACCCACCCCGGAGCACGAGGCCGCTGCGCAGCAGGCGAAGCCGACGTGG
>CAYMTC010000135.1:3105-5668 GCA_964393265.1 uncultured Thermoleophilia bacterium | reverse complement strand
ATGGGGATCCCGGTGCGGATCATGTTGCGCGGGATGATCCGCTTGGCCGGGTTCACCGGAGGGCCCCCCAAAGCGATGCGCTCGGCATCGACGACGGGACCGCCGTCGCGCGGGACCCCGCCGCCCGTGAAGACCCGCCCCAGCAACGAGTCGGCGAAGGGGGTATGCAGCAGCTCGCCAAGGAAGCGCACCTCGGCGTCGGTCGGGATGCCGCGCGTGCCAGAGAACACCTGTAGCGTGACATGGTCGCTTTCGAGCCGGATCACCTGCGCTAGCGACGAAAAGCCCCGAGCCCGTACCTCGGCGAGTTCGCGGTTGCCGACGCCCGTGGCCTCGACCGTGATGATGTTGCCGGCGATCTGCGCGATCTCACTGTAGACCCTACGCATGGCTCACCACCTCACGCTCGGCCACTTGGGCGAGCATGTCGTCGAGCCGCTTCCTGATGGCCGCGAACCCATCGTCGTCCATGGACACCCGGTTCCAGTCCTTGGTCGTCTGCGTGAGTTGCTGGAAGAACGCTCGTGCAGCGTCTTTGTCCTCGAAGTCCATCTCCTGGTGCAGCACACCGCTGATGAAGCCGAAGACCTCGCACTGACGTTCGGCCGACGTAGCGCCATCGACAGCGTCGAACGCGTCCTGCTGCAGGTAGACCGCGTCCACGTACTCGCCTTTCAGGTAGAGGACGAAGTCGGCCATAGAGGTGCCTTCTTCCTCCACCACCTTCATCATCTCGGACACTTCATGACCCTTTGCCAACACGCTCTTGGCGAACGCCAACTCGCGGGCCGACACGACGCTAGGATACTTGCTCCAGCTCTCGAGCGGGTCGATGGCCGGATACCGGCGAGCGTCGGAGCGGGCACGGGAGAGACCGTGGAAGGCTCCCACGACCTTGAGGGTGGACTGGGTCACCGGCTCCTCGAAGTCGCCGCCCGCCGGACTCACGGTGCCGCCGATGGTCACCGACCCTAGGGTGCCGTCGTGGAGCCGAACGATGCCCGCGCGCTCGTAGAAAGCCGCGATCACCGACTCCAGATACGCCGGGAAGGCCTCCTCGCCGGGAATCTCTTCGAGTCGGCCGGACGTCTCACGGAGGGCCTGCGCCCAGCGCGACGTGGAGTCGGCGAGCAGGAGCACATCCAGGCCCATCTGCCGGTAGTACTCCGCGATGGTCACGGCCGTGTACACCGACGCCTCGCGAGCCGCGACCGGCATGGAGCTGGTGTTGCAGATGATGACGGTGCGTTCCATGAGGCTGCGGCCGGTGCGCGGGTCCGTGAGCTGGGGGAACTCGCGCAGTGTCTCTACGACCTCACCGGCACGCTCGCCGCAGGCAGCGATGACCACCACGTCGGCGTCCGCATGACGACTGGTGAGCTGCTGCAGCACCGTCTTGCCGGCTCCGAACGGCCCAGGAATGCAGTACGTGCCACCCTTGGCAACGGGGAAGAACGTATCGAGGATGCGCTGCTTTGTGACCAGCAGGTCAGTGGGCCGCAGCCGCTCGTCATAGGCTCGTATAGGCCGCTTGACCGGCCACGTCTGCAGCATCTGGACTGGTCGCGCGTGGCCGTCCGCATCCCTCAGCACAGCGATCTGGTCGGTGACCGTGTACTGGCCTGCCGGCGCGATCTCGATGATCTCCTGACGTCCCTCGAGATCGAACGGCGCCATGATCCAGTGCTTGAAGATGCCCTCAGGCACTGTGCCAAGCCGCTCGCCGGCCTTGACACGGTCACCGACGCCCGCTGTGGGAGTGAAGTCCCACTTGATCTCGCGCGGCAAGGCCTCGATGAGCAGGCCGCGCGGCAGGAAGAACCCGCACTGCTGCGCTATCTTGAACAGCGGGTTCTGCAGCCCGTCGTAGACCATGGCGAGCAAGCCCGGTCCCAGCTCCACCGAGAGCAATCGGTCCTCGAACTCCACTTTGTCGCCGACTCTGATACCCGAGGTGTCCTCGAAGACCTGCGCATCGGCGTAGCGCCCACGGATACGGATCACCTCGGCGATGAGCCGCACATCGCCGGTGGCGACGTACGCCACCTCGTTCTGGCGCACCGACTCGTCGAATGCGATGGTGACCAGGTTGCCGTTGATGCCAACGACCCTTCCGCTGCGTCCGCTCATACGCTGATCTCCGCGATAGTGCTGTCAATGATCTGTCCTGCGACTGCTGTGCCCCGCTCCTCGGTGAGCGCCTGCCACTTCTCAAGTAGCCGCAGACGAAGCGCATACGAATGCAGCGCCTGCACGCCGAAGGCTGGTAGGGCAGCCATCTGCTCGAGCAGCCGCCACCGGAAGCGGTCGAGCATCAGCTCACGCTCGAGAGGGTCGCCCGCCGACATGGCCTGCGCCGCCACATCCTCCACCTCGACATCCCAGCCTTGATGAGGCTGGAGGTAGCGGCTGGCGTCGGCACCAGCACGGCCCGCCCGTTGCTTAGCCACGGCGTTGCGAAGCTGCACGTCGCGCTGCGCGTAGGCACGCACCGCAGGGTCGCCGACCTCAGTGAGGCGACCCACCACTACACGTTTGAGGTCATCGAGGTCGGTCGGATGCA
>CAYMTC010000135.1:0-3095 GCA_964393265.1 uncultured Thermoleophilia bacterium | reverse complement strand
GACGCAGTGATCCACGAGCGATCCGGCGCTCATCGGCGGCTTACTGCCGAACTCGAGCATCGGCAAGCTCGAGAGAACGGAGGGGTACTCCCTGGGCACAGCCGATGCTCTCAGGACCCGTTGGGGGGCTCGGCGCCCCGGACGTCCGCAGTCGCGTTCGCATCGTCACCGGCCGCATGATCGTCGCCACCGTCGCCGCCGGCTGCGCGCTGCATGATCTCGTCCAGCGGGGGTTTGAGCAGCCCCGCCAGCGCCTCGGAGATGGCCTCCAAAGTGAAGTCATGGTAGAGACGGTAGTCCAGGAACCGGACCTTGAAGCCCTTCTGCAGGCGGTCGTCGATCTCTATCTCCAGACCGTGGCTAGCGAGGTCGCGGTACCGATCGAACACCGTGTCGACGAAGGCGTCGCGGTCGTGCTGGCTGACCAGGACCTCGACCCGCGATTCGTTGAAGTCCTTCTTGGCGTACACCTCGGCCATGCTCTGGAGCATGCCCGCCATGGAGTCGGGCGTGAGCGCCTGGCCCACGGCTTCCCTGACACTCTCGCGCAGCACGCGCTCGATAGCGGAGCGGAGCCGGAGGAGGAAGTCGCGGCCGCTCTGCTCGAGGGTGGTCGTAGACCGCTCCATGAACACCTGGGCGTCGCGCTCTGCCACAGCCAGGTGGTCGGCCGCTTCGCGGCGCGCCTCGGCGACGATCCGCGCCGCCTCTGCCCGCGCATCGGCGACGATCTGCTGTGCCTCCGCTTCCGCCTTCTCGACGCCGTCCTTGCGGATGCGCTCGAGCAGGTCCTGCAGCTGCTCCTCCATGATCTCCCTCTTGCTCACCGTCAGGGCGACGGGCTCCTTGGCCGAAGGGCGGCCTAGATGCCCCGAGGTGACCGTGCTCATGAGCGGCGAAGCGCGGTGGCACTAGCTGCAGGAGCGTGCCGAGCAAGCACTGGCACTGACCCCGGCCGCCCAGCTTGCTCGACAGCGGTCTGATGCACTTGTCACAGCCACCGGACCCGGCGCCATTCATGTGCGGCCCGTCAAAGTCAAACCCTACAGAAGGGGGTCTGACCCTTCAAGCGGACACTGTCGGCGCCGTCGACACAGCGCGCGTGACGCCCCCGCAAGAGCATCCCGTGCGCTACACTGAGAGCATGCGATTCAAGGGAGCCGTCATCCGCCCGCCAAGTGAAGCGGAGAGCCTGATCCTCCAGGTCACCTACGGCTGTTCCAACGACACCTGCGACTTCTGCGGCACGTACCTGGACAAACCGTTCGCCGTGCGGCCACCCGAAGAGGTAGCGGAAGACATCTCTGCGCTGCACGAGCGCGCCAAGCGCAGCGTGCGCCGCGTGTTCCTTGCAGACGGCGACGCGCTCGTGCTGTCTACACCACGCATGCTTCGCATCCTCTCCCTGCTCCGACGCGAGCTCCCCGATCTGGAGCGCGTGAGCAGCTACGCTACCGCGCGAAACCTCCTGGCCAAGACGGTCGATGAGCTCCGCGAGCTGCGCCAAGCGGGTCTCGACTTGGTCTACCTCGGCCTAGAGTCAGGGGACGACCAGACCCTGGCCGACGTCCACAAGGGCATCACGGTCGCCGAACAGATCGAGGGGTGTCATCGCGCCTCAGAGGCCGGCATCCGGCTGTCTATCACGGCGATCCTCGGGCTAGCGGGCCGCGAGCGCTCGCTGGTACACGCGCAGGCCACGGGTGCGGCGCTGAGCGCCATAGACCCACAGTACATAGGGGTGCTGACGCTCATGGTCGAGCCGGGTACAGTGATGGAGCGTCGCGTGCGGACGGGCCAGTTCCAAATGCCAGATGCCATAGGCATGCTGCGCGAGCTACGCGAGATGATCGCCGCGACAAGCGTCAGCGACTGCCTGTTTCGGTCTAATCACGCGTCCAACTACCTGCCGGTCGGCGGTCACCTGCCGCGTGACAAGCACGTGATGCTAGCTACCCTGGACCGGGTGCTCAGCGCCCCGGACCAGGCCTCCCTACGCCCCGAGAGCTGGCGCCTGCTGTAGCCGATGCCGCCCGGGGCACCCGGTCAGCCCTGGGTGTGCCGCTCCTCAGAGAGGTGCGAGCCGTACTTCCGCTTGAAGTGCGTGGCGTTGTACTTCTGCAGCTTCCACTCGGGTATACGACACTCCGGGCACGCGGTGATGAACCACTTGTTGCGTAGCCATCGGGCCGCACGGCTGGTCTTCGAGTCGTGCACCACCATGTGCTTGTTGCAGTGCGTCGTGATGTGTGCGTAAGACCCTCGCACCTCGAAGGTCTTCACGCCATGCAGGACCCCGCGACGCGACGGCCACAGCTTCACCTTCTCGATGAGTCGGAAGAGAGGCACCTGCTTGCGGTAATAGCGCTCTTTCGTGGGGTCGGTAGCCATGGCCTGAGTGTACCAGAGGCCTCCCGCCGCACGCGGGGTGGCGGCGCATGGAAGGGCGGCGCGACCCGTTCAAGACGGGAGGAGACGCGCGGCGGTCGGCGAACTCCGGGGCAGACACCTCTGCCATACGACCAGGTTGGGAGGCGCGGTGAGCAGGCAGTCACTAGCACACGGCGTAAGGACTGGTGCACCGCTGGCCTTCGGGGCCATCGTCTTCCTCACCAGCGTAGCCCTGGCCGCTTTCGCCGCAGCTGCGCTCCTCGTGCTCGCACTGGCCGTCGCGGTGTGACCTCAAGGCACTCGGAGGACGCGGTCCCCGGGCAGTCGGAGAAGTCGAGAGTGATCTGTATCCTCGCCAGTTCGCTCCGCACGCAAGGCGACCCGCCGGGGAGAGTCTGGCGGGGAGTGCGGGAGTCACACCCGCCTGCGTGGGTTTAGAGCCCACGCTGATCCTTCCGATCGACCCCCCGCGCCATGGCATGATACACGGTCAGACGGGTCATTGGCAGCGACGGACGGCGTCGCGCGGCGGCCAGCCGGCCGCCAACTGCGCTGACGTGCGCCCGCGGCCTCAGCCTAGGAGCGCCGCCACAGCCATCGCTGCGACGCCTATCGCCAGCGGTTCGTGGATATGGCGGTCACCGAGGGCACGGCGCGCAGCGGGAGTCAAGGCCGGTGGTAACCCCGGCGCGGCAGCCACGCGA
>CAYMTC010000134.1:0-5676 GCA_964393265.1 uncultured Thermoleophilia bacterium | reverse complement strand
ATCGTCGAGCTCACCAAGGAGGGCATCCAGCTGCAGCGCTTCAAGGGTCTCGGCGAGATGAACCCCGACCAACTCTGGGAGACGACCATGAACCCCATGACGCGTACGCTCATGCTGGTGTCCATGGAGGACGCCCAGGCCGCCGACGAGGTCTTCACCATGCTCATGGGCGACAAGGTCGAGCCGCGTCGCCAGTTCATCGAGAAGAACGCGAAGGAGGTGCGCTTCCTCGATGTCTGACACCCTGCAGACACTCGAGGGCAAGATCGAGCCGGTCCAGCTCGAAGACGAGATGCGCTCCTCGTTCATCGACTACGCGATGAGCGTGCTCACCGACCGCGCCCTGCCCGACGTGCGCGACGGCTTGAAGCCCAGCCAGCGCCGCATCCTCGTGGCCATGAACGACCTCGGCCTGGCGCCCAACAAGCAGCATCGCAAGTGCGCCAAGATCGCCGGCGACACGTCCGGTAACTATCACCCCCACGGTGAGGCGGTCATCTACCCGACCCTCGTGCGCATGGCGCAGGACTTCAACATGCGCTACACGCTCGTCGACGGCCAGGGCAACTTCGGCTCGGTGGAGGGCGACTCGCCCGCGGCGATGCGGTACACCGAGGCCCGTTTCAGCCGCATCGCCGTCGAGATGCTGCGCGACATCGACGCCAACACGGTCGACTGGGTGCCCAACTACGACGAGACACGGCGGGAGCCCACCGTGTTGCCCAGCCGCATGCCCAACCTCATCGTCAACGGCGGCAGCGGCATCGCGGTGGGCATGGCCACCAACATGCCGCCCCACAACCTGGGAGAGACTGTCGACGCAGTGGTGCACCTCATCGACCACCCCACCGCCTCGGCGGACGACCTCATGCAGCACCTCAAAGGGCCAGACTTCCCCACCGGCGGCCTCATCCTCGGCACGGCTGGCATCAAAGAGGCCTACCGGACGGGCCGCGGGCGCATCCGGGTCCGCGCCAAGGCGCACACCGAGCAACTCAAGGGCAACCGCGCGGCCATCATAGTCACCGAGCTGCCGTACCAGGTGAACCGCGCCTCGCTGATCGAGCAGATCGTCGATCTCGTCAAGAGCAAGAAGATGCCTCAGATCAGCGACCTGCGCAATGAGTCAGACCGCAACGGCATGCGCCTCGTGATAGAGCTCAAGCGCGAGGCTGTAGCCAAGGTCGTGCTCAACAACCTCTATAAGCACACCCAGATGCAGACGACGTTCGGCGTGATCAACATCGCGCTGGTCAGCGGTGTGCCGCGCACGCTCACTCTGCCGGAGATGCTGCAGGCGTACATCGGGTTCCAGCGCGAGGTGATCATCCGGCGCACCAAGTTCGAGCTCGACAAGGCAGAGACACGCGCCCACATCCTCGAGGGCTTGCTCGTGGCGCTCGACCACCTGGACCAGGTCATCACGATCATCCGTAAGGCAACGAACGTCGACTCGGCGCGCGAGGCCTTGATGGACACCTTCGAGCTCACCAGGCCGCAGGCACAGGCCATCCTCGACCTACGCCTCCACCGGCTCACTGGATTGGAGCGCGACAAGGTCAAGGAAGAGCACCGTCAGCTGCTGGCACGCATCAAGGAGCTTCGTGAGCTGCTCGGCGACGACAAGGCCATCTCCGGCGTCGTGCGGTCAGAGCTGCTGGAGATCAAGCGGCTCTACAACGATGATCGGCGAACGCAGATCGTGCCAGACGAGGGCGAGCTGGCCATAGAAGACCTCATCGCCGATGAGCAGATGGCTATCAGCATCACCAAGACGGGCTACGCCAAGCGGCTGCCGGTCACGACGTACCGCCAGCAGAAGCGTGGCGGCGTCGGCGTGGCAGGCATGGAGCTCAAGGAGGAGGACGAGGTCGAGCACTTCTTCATCGCCTCCACTCACGACTACGTGCTCTTCTTCACCAACGTGGGCAAGGTGTACCGCGTCAAAGCCCACGAGCTGCCGCTCGCCGGCCGCAACGCGAAGGGCAAGCACTTGGCGAACCTCCTGCCGTTGCGCCAGGACGAGGCTGTGCGGGCGGTCATCCGCACGCGCAACTTCGACGTCGCAGAGGGCAAGTATCTTCTCTTCGCGACCCGGCGCGGCATGGTCAAGAAGACCCTGTTTGGCTCGTACAACACTCCCCTCAAGGCCGACGGCATCATCGCCATCGACATCCGAGAGGGTGATGAGCTGATCCAGGTGCGCCACACCTCAGGGGACGACGACATCATCATGGTCAGCCGCCTGGGCCAGGCGATCCGCTTCCACGAGAGCGAGACCCGACCAATGGGCCGCGACACAAGCGGCGTCATAGGCATGCGCCTCCGGGGCGACGACGAGGTCATCGCCATGGATGTGGCCAGGGACGACTCAGACCTGTTCGTCATCACGGAGAACGGCTACGGCAAGCGATCGCCCATGAGCGAGTACCCCGTGAAGGGCCGTGGTGGCCTAGGCGTGCGCACGGTGCAGCTCACCGATCGTAAGGGCTACCTTGCCGGTGTGCGTGTGGTTCGCGAGAACCACGAGATCGTCCTGCAGTCGCGCGACGGCGTCGTCATCCGTATGCGCGCCGACGGCATCAGCCGACACGGGCGAGCCACGCAGGGAGTGCGGGTCATGAACCTCCGCGAGGGCGACTCCGTCGTCGCCGTAGCCCGCCACGTGCTCTCAGAGTCCGGGGCCACGGACGAGGAGATCGAGGGCGGCTGAGGCCGGGGGCCCCGCTAGCCGTCGTACCGTATCGCTGGCGAGCCCGGCGACGGACCGCAGGTCAGGGCGCCTGCGGGCTCCGTTTGTAACCCGCTTTCGCAATGCGACGGTCAGATGCACGCGGCCCCGCGGCGCGCTCCACCTCTGTGTACCGACGGTGACGTGAGGTGCTAGTCCCAGCGGAAGAGGCGTACGGTGAGCCCCAGGCCGGCGAGCGCGACGGCCGCCAGGACGCCAAGCTCAGGCCAATTGGTGCCCAGGCCGTTCCAGGCGTCTTGAAGGGCGGTGGCGGCGTGGTAGAGCGGCAGCGCCTGGCCGACGCGCACCATCGTGTCACTCATCACCTCGATCGGTGGGGCGGTGCCGCTCAGGAACATCATCACGAAGAACAGGATGAGCCCGATGCCTTGGGCGGCGCGGGCTCTGGGGATCAGGGCGCCGAGCAGGCACCCTAGGACCATGAAGCAGAGTGAGGACAGCACGTACGCCAGGAGCAGTGCGGCGACGGACTCGGGCGTGCGCACGTCGTAGAAGAGAAGGCCGAGCACGGCGACGAGCACAGCGCCCACCGCTCCGAGGATGAAGCCGACGAGCGTCTGGCTCGCTAGGACCTGGAGCGGGCGCACGCCAGAGGCGCGCAAGCGCCGCAGCACACCCCGCTCGCGGTAGCCAGCCAGATGAGTGGGCAGCGTGATCATGCTGAAGGCGGCCGCGACCAGGGCCAGGTATCCGGGGACGTAGTAGTCCATGGCCCCAAAGTCGCGGAAGACGACCTCGCCAGGGTCGCCGGCGCTCTGGCCGAACACCTCGCCCATAACGAAGAGGAGCACCACCGGGAAGGCGAACGAGAAGACCAACGTCAGCGGCTCACGCAGCACGAGCCTGATCTCGATGCGGGCGAGGGCGCTCACGGCTCTCCACGGCCGCAGCCTGGGACCATTGGCGCGCCCGGCGCCTTTGGTCGCGGCGATCTGCCCCGCGGCGTCCATCACTCCTCCGATCTGTGGCCGGTCAGCTGGAGGTACGCGTCCTCCAACCTGGGCCTCACTACGCCGAAGTCGGCGGGTGCCGAGCCGTGGAGTGCCAGAGCGGCCGCAACGCGGACCACATGGGATCCGTCGCCCACCACCTCGACGCGTTCCCGCTGACGGCGCACCTGGGTCACACCCGGCACGTCAGCAAGGAAGCGAAGGTCGGCCGTGTCGCCGCAGGTGAACACGGCGCGCACCCCACCGGAGCGGGCGGCGATGTGCTGCGGCGTGTCGAGAGCGATGAGTCGGCCTTGCTCGAGGATCGCCACGTGGTCGCAGAGCCGCTCTGCCTCATCCATGAAGTGAGTGACGAGCACTACCGTCGTGCCTTGTTCTCTGAGATCTTCCACAAGGCTCCAGGCGACTTGGCGGGCGGCCCGGTCGAGCCCCGTCGTCATCTCGTCGAGGAACACGATCTCTGGGTCGTTCACGAGTGCGAGGGCGATGAACAGTCGCTGCTTCTGGCCGCCGGACAGTGTCTGGAAGCGGCGGCCGCTCTTCTCAGCCAGGCTCCACTGAGCCAAGAGGCGACGCTAGTCGACGCAGTCGCCGTGGAAAGCAGAGAACATGGCGAGCGCCTCGCGCACCCGTATGTTGTCGGGTAAGGCGGAGTGCTGCAGCTGACAGCCGATGCGGGACCGGAGAAGGTCGGGCTGTATCCGCGGATCCAGTCCGGCCGCGCGGACGGAGCCTCCGTCAAAGGACCTCAGGCCTTGCAGACACTCGACGGCAGTCGTCTTGCCGGCGCCGTTCTGCCTCCGCGGGGGTACACGGCACAGCATGTGGAGGCGGCGGGCGAGGAAGAGACGGGAGCGTCAGGGCTGCGAGATGTGCAAGGCCCGGAAGTCGTTGACGTTAGTCAAGGTGGGCCCCGTCATCACGAGGTCGCCCAGCTCGGCGAAGAAGGTGTAGGAGTCGTTCGCTGCCAGGAGCGCTGCGGGGTCCAGGCCGAGGCCCCGGGCGCGTTGCAGGCTGGATGGTGTGACGATGGCGCCAGCGTTGTCCTCGGAGCCGTCTATGCCGTCCGTGTCTGCCGCAAGCGCCCATATCGCCGGCTGGCTGTCGAGTGCCAGTGCCAGCGCCAGCGCGTACTCCGCGTCTCTGCCCCCGCGCCCTCCTCCGCGCACGGTCACCGTCGTCTCGCCGCCCGACAGGACGACGTAGCCAGAGCTGCGCGCAGGGGACCGCAGGGTCAAGACGGGATCGAGATCCGAAAGGGCCTGCGATGACTGACACAGGCCATGCGCAATGAGCGTTCGCGCGGCGGCCAACTCGCCGCAGGCCAGAGCCTGGGCGCGGCGCGCATGCCCGGCAGCCACGTCGCGCGCCTCACCCTGCAGGGCGTCGCCCAGGACGATCGGGGTAAGGCCGTTCGCCTGGGCCGCGCGCGCGGCGGCCGTCAAGGCATCGAGCGCCGTGGCGAGCATCACGATCTCGTCGCCGGCGAAGGAGGGGTCGCCAGGCTTGGGCGTCTCACGCGGCCGGTCCTCCGGCGCAGCGGCGTCACCCGAGGGGTGGAGACCGGCGCCGGCGCGGAGGTGGTGAGCCACTGCCGGGGGCGGCTCGACATCGTACTTGGAGACGACCGCCATCGCGTCCGAGAACGTGGAGGCATCTGGGACGGTGGGGCCGGAGGCGATGACGGACGGGTCGTCTCCCGGCACATCGCTGATGAGGTAGGTGACGACCCGCGCCGGGTGCGCCGCGGCTGCGAGCTGGCCGCCCTTGATCGCCGAGAGGTGCTTGCGCACGCAGTTGATCTCGTCGATGCGGGCGCCGGAGCGGAGCAGGGCGCCGGTGATCAGCCGCTTGTCCTCGAGCGTGAGGCCACTCGCAGGGGCGGCGAGCAGCGAGGAGCCGCCGCCGCTTATGAGGCACAGGAGGAGGTCGCCGTCGCCCAGCGCGGCGGCTGCGTCGAGTATCTGAGATCGG
>CAYMTC010000133.1:0-5761 GCA_964393265.1 uncultured Thermoleophilia bacterium | reverse complement strand
GCGAGCACGACAGCCATGGATCTATGTGCTCTGCAAGTTGGTATGCGCACGGTAGCAGGCTACCACATGCTCGTTGTCTGCGGTCTTGCCCTCGCCGGCCGCTCGGCGTACCATGCACCGAACGCCGTGCGCGGCTGCCTTGCGGCCGCGGTCGCCTGGGGGAATGTCATGACTGGTAAGGCGCGTTCAGGAGTACGGCTGTCGTCACTGTGTGGCGTCACGGCCGTCATCCTCGGCTGTATAGGTATCACCTGTCTCTTCTTGCTGCTCGCCGTCTGGGGCTAGCCGCGTCTCTGTGTCGCTGGTCGCTCGTCTGCCTGGCGAGCCGCCCTGATATCATCGGTGGGCAAGGGTGCGGCGCCTCTGTTGCGCGGCCCGTCGCGGCATCTGCCACATCCAGTGCACTCAAGGAGTAGGCCTTCATGCGCGTCAGCCACATGCTGCTGCCCACGGTCAAGGAAGATCCGGCCGGCGCCGAGGCCGTGAGCCACAAGCTCATGGTGCGCGCCGGCCTCGTGCGCCAGCTTGGCGCCGGCATCTACATCTACCTGCCGGCCGGCTGGCGCGTCATGCGCAAGATCGAGCAGATCATCCGCGAAGAGATGCAGGCGATCGGCTGCCAGGAGCTGCTCATGCCGGTGGTCAACCCGGCCGAGCTGTGGCAGGAGAGTGGCCGCTACGACGAGATCGGCGACGAGCTCTTCCGCTTCAAAGACCGCAAAGGCAGCCCTATGGTCCTCGCTATGACGCACGAGGAGTGCATCACGTGGATCGCCGCGCGCGAGGTGCGCTCCTACAAGCAGCTGCCTCAGCTCTGGTACCACTTCCAGACCAAGGAGCGCGACGAGGCTCGGCCCAAGAGCGGTGTGCTGCGTACGCGCGAGTTCATCATGAAGGACTCGTACAGCCTCGATGTCAGTGAGGCGGCGCTGCAGGAGAGCTACCGCAAGCACATCGCCGCCTACGACCGCATCTACGCTCGCTGTGGCGTGCAGGTGCTCATGGTGCAGAGCGACCCCGGCATGATGGGCGGCCGCACCGCGCACGAGTACATGGCGCCCAGCGAGGCCGGGGAAGACGACGTGGTGTTCTGCTCAAGCTGCGGCTATGCCGCCAACGTGGAGCTTGCCCAAGGCACGCCGGCGGCGCTGGACGAGTCGTCGCTCAGCAGCGCCGCGTGGGCGGCCGCGTGTGAGGCCGCCGGCCGCTCCGTGAAGCCGGCGGCCGCGCCGGTCACCCTTCCAGCCGCCACTCTGCCGTCGACCGAGCGTCTGCGCCTCGTCCACACGCCCGCCACGCGCACCATCGAGCAGGTGACCACGTACCTTGGCTTGCCTGCGTCGCGTCTGGTCAAATCGCTCATCGTGGTCACCGAGCCGGCTCACGACACACACGCCGCCGCTGCGTACATGGTCCTGGTGCGCGGCGACCACGAGCTGCAAGAGAGCAAGCTGCGCAAGGTCATCGGCGACTTCCGCCTGGCCACCGCCCAGGAGGTGCAGGTCCACCAAGGCGCCGAGGCGGGCTTCGTAGGCCCCGTGCGCCTTCGCGAGCACCCAGATGGCACTGTGACCCCACAGCCCACACCGTTGGCCATCCTGGCCGATCTGGCGCTCCAGGAGGGGGTCTACGTCGCCGGAGGCAACGTGGCAGACCAGCACCTGCTGGGGGTGGTCCCGGCCGACTGGTGCGGTCCGCAGACTGAGGGCGGCGCAGCCTCTCCTACGGCCGCCTGCGCCTACCACGATCTGCGCAAGGTGGTCGCCGGCGACGGCTGTCCGCAGTGCGCCGGCTCGCTCTGCAGCGAGCGGGTCATCGAGGTCGGCAACATCTTCCAGCTCGGTACCAAGTACTCCAAGCCTATGGGCGCCACGTTCCTCGACGAGAACGGGGTAGAGCGGCCGATCGTCATGGGCAGCTACGGCATCGGGTTGGCGCGCATCGCCGCCGCGGCCGTCGAGCAGAACCACGATGCCGACGGCATCGTCTGGCCGGTCGCCATCGCACCGTTCCAGGTCCACCTCATCTGCGTCAAGCTGTCGGCCCAAGAACAGCGCTCGGTCGCCGAGGACCTGTACGAGCAGCTCCAGCAGGCAGGCCTCGAGGTCGTCTACGACGACCGCGACGTCTCGGCCGGCATCAAGTTCAAGGATGCCGACCTGCTGGGCTGCCCGGTGCAGCTGGTCGTGGGGCGCGGCGCCACCCAGGGCGTCGTCGAGCTCAAGCAGCGCGCCACCGGCGGTCGCGACGAGGTGCCCATCGCCGAGGTCCTGCCTCGCGTCGCGACGCTCCTCGACGCCGCTCCGCTCTGACCGGCGCTGACGGCGGCGCGCTGTTGTCCAAACAGACAACGCTCGTTGTCTTGCCTGGCGACGCTCGTTGACGACGTAGGCAACGCACGCGTTTCCCGAGTCCACGAACAGGCCAGGCGCCCTGCACGAGGCTAGACAGGGGCAGACTGCCGTATTTCCGGGGAGAAAGGGACGCGGTTCGGTGACTCGTACGGCCATGTACGGATGTTGCCGCACTAGACAACTGTTCCACGGTGCGCGTCTCAAGACGGGGATGGTGCGGCCGATACCTCTTCATGGAATGAGGAGCACAGCCCTACAGACAAGCCAGAGCAGGCCGCCACGTCCTGTGCTTGCGCAACCCGTCAAGGGACGCCGCTCAGCGAGCCGGTTCCCCGAGGCACTGCGCGGGCTCATGGAGGAGCGGCGATTGAGCTACCGCCAGCTCGCCTACAAGACGCACCTGTCAGCCGGGTATCTCAACCACCTCACCAAGGGAAGCCGGCCGGTGCCGGCAGACGGGGTGATCGAGACGCTGGCACAGGCTCTCCACGTAGAAGCTGACTTCTTCGTGGAGTACCGCCTTCGTAAGCTGGCGAGTGTGCTCGACACGTCGCCCGGCCTGGCCGACAAGCTCTACGGCATCCTCCTCTGTGACGCCCCGGTCACGGCTGACCTCACCGAGCTGCTGCGCGCTGCTGGTGAGGCCGCTGCGGGCGCCGAACAGCGCGAGGTCGTCGGACTCTAGAGCCAAAGGGCACGGCGCGCGACCACGAGGAGCCGGTGGTCGCGCGCCGTGCCATGCTCTGGCCCGGACGGTCAGCCAACGACGAGGTGCTACCGCAGCAGACGACGAGGTGCTACCCGCTGACGACGCCAACGCCGAGCTGCGAGCGCAGCAGACGACGACCCGGTCGCCTAGCGGACGATGAAGCGAGCTGAGGTGGCCTTCTGCTGACGCGTACCGTCGGGCAGCTTGGCGAGCACCTTGTAGGTGTAGGTGCCGGGAGCAAGCCAGCAGCGCCAACGCACGATCTGCGACTGACCCACAGGCACGTTACCCACGATCTTGGTGAGACGTGACCTTCCGCGTGAGTCGTAGACCTTGAGCACGGCGCGCACCTTCTCCCCGCCTGCTGAGGGCGTGAGCGTCGCCACGAAGCGGAAGACCGCGATGCGACCCCGGTCCAAGCGGAAGCGCCGAGTGGCAGCCGTGGTGAGCACGGCTGTCGTCGGCGCCTCTCCTGACGACGAGGCACTGGGCTGAGGCGACGGACTGGGCGCAGGAGACGACTGCGACGACGGTGACGTCGAGACGCCTGGCGAGGGTGACGGGCTCACAGACGGACTAGGAGACGGGCTGGCCGTCGGCGACACGCTGGGACTCGGCGAGGTGGTCGGCGTGGGGGATGGGGCCACGTCCGACACAGTCACCTTCATCTTGGGTGAGCGGCTGGTGCCTACTCCAAAGCGATACGTCGTGGTCTTGGACGGCTTAGCCAGGAACGAGTAGGTGGAGTAGCTCAGCTTGTAGGTAGTACCGCCGACCTTGACGCTGCGTGTGCTGCGGCTGATCCTGCTGGTAGGCACCTTGGTGCTGTGCCAGCCGCCGTCGCGGTAGTAGTGCAACTTGAGGACGCTGCCGCTGCTAAGGGCAGGGTAGATGCGCCCGCGAAGCTCCACACTCTGGCGTGCCCTGATGGTGGCTCCTTCGCCGGGGATGATCGACATGGAGGACACCGAGAACCAGGTGTCACGCAGGCCCAGGCGAGAGCGCACGGTAAGGCCGCTGACCGCCTTGGCGTCAGAGCTGCTGATGGCCAGCGCACGCACCACTCTGGGTGAGACGCCACGCTTCACGACGTAGAGGGCCTGCAGACTGCCCGAGGGCGAGTTGGTGGAGCCGAGCTTGCTGCGGACCGTGGAGGAGCTCCACTGGAACGGGTTCTCGGGCCAGATGTGGTAGGGCGATGCCGAGTCGTACGGGTCCTTCACGCTCTTGAGGTAGGGGAGTGTGGCCCAGAAGACGTTCTCGCAGTTCTCGGTCTGGCCACCCGATGTGGAGAAGTAGAAGGCGTCGATGAGCTTGCCGCCGTAGGTGGCGACGACGCCTCTGGTGCCGGCGACGGCCGAGTCGGTGTTGGCCGTCTCGCCGCTGGCGCCGCTGTACGCCTGGCTGCGCGTGTCGCAGTACAGGTCGAAGTAGGAGCCGCCGATACGCTTGGCCGCGAACGTACGTGCGGCGACCGCTTGAGCGCGCAGTGCTTGCTGGTGCCACGACGAGGGCATCTCGCGAGGCACCACGCCGCGCAGGTAGTTCTCAAGGCCCACCTTGTTGACGGTGTACAGACCGTAGCTTGAGCGGTAGCCGACGATGAGTTTGCCGCGGTAGAGCACGTTGGCCGTGGTGGACCAACCGTTCAGGTTGCGGTTGACCAGACGCAGCAGGGTGCTGGAGCTGGGCGGCCGGAACTCGACGCTGCCGGTCGTCGACCAGCTCTTGCCGCCGGCGCTGAGTCTGACTTTGGAGCCTGTCCAAGTGACCGAAGAGGTGACGCCCGCTGGGATCTGCCTGGCCGTGCCGCCGACGACCGCTGTGTAGGACCCCGCGCAGGTGACCTTGACCGGCGACTGGTTGGTCGTGAGCAGGACGCGTACCGTGGGGTTGGAGCCCCTCTGGGCGAAGGAGATCCCCTTGTAGTAGAAGCGGAGGATCTCCTTGTACGTCTTTCCGTGTTGGGCCAGACCCTTGGCCCCGTACTGGCTCATGCCGACCCCATGGCCAAAGCCGCGGCCGCTGAGGTTGATGAGCCACGTCTGGCGGGCGGCGAGGGCGCTCGCCGGCAACAGGAGGAGCAGGATCGTAGCCAGCGCGAGCGCCCATGCCACGCCCCTGCGGGCGTGCTGCGCGGAAGCTGCGCTGCTGGAAGTGTCGGTACGCAAGATCATCATCCCATCCACTCTAACGCCTGCAGACGCTCTAATCCTACGGTGTGGTGCGTGGAATCCCTGCACCGCGCGGCTGGTAGGCGCGGCGCGACTCACTCGTCGAAGGCGAACCCGGGCTCTCTCACGACGCGCTCGCACGCCTCCACGGCGCCCGCGTCGAACTTGGTGCCGGCGTGGGCCTTGACCTCGGCGAGCGCCGTCTCGATGCCCAGAGCTGGGCGATACGGGCGGTGCGATGCCATGGCTTCCACGACGTCGGCCACGGCCAGCACCTTGGCCACCGGCAGGATCTGGTCGCCCTTGAGGCCACGTGGGTAGCCGCTGCCATCCAGGCGCTCGTGGTGCTGGAGCACGATCTCGGCCAGCGGCGATTCGACGTCCACCGAGCGCAGGATGCCGTGACCCACGACCGGATGCGTCTGGATGATGGACATCTCGGTGGGCTGCAAGCGGCCCGGGCGAGCGAGGATCTCGGCGGGCACAGCGATCTTGCCCACATCATGCACGCGCGCCGCCAGGTC
>CAYMTC010000132.1:0-5776 GCA_964393265.1 uncultured Thermoleophilia bacterium | reverse complement strand
CCTACACGACGCTCTTCCGATCTCTCGACCACCCTGGCGTCGCGCCCCTCGCTGATGTTGGGGATGCACTCAAGTACAGGACTGCTCACATCGTCTCCCTTCTCGGCTCGTCGCTGGCTACACCGGCGACGTCCGGCAGCACCACCTGGCCGTCCTTGACGACCGTCACGACATGGTTGGCGCCGAAGTCGTACGGGATAAGCGCGGCACTGGGCACGTCGAGCACGGTGATGTCCGCTCTGTAGCCCGGCTGGAGGCTGCCGACCTCACCTTGCAGACCGAGTGCGCGAGCGGCCTCGCACGTCCACCCGCGAAGTACCTCGGCCAGGCTCATGTGCAGGTAGCTGGAAGCCAGCGTGGCTACGACGAAGGGGCTCTTGCAGTAGCAGCTACCTGGGTTGAGGTCGGTGGACAGCGCGACGCGCACGCCACCGTCGATGAGGCGGCGCGCCGGAGCGTGCCGTGACAGCCCAAGGAAGGCGACGGCGCCGGGCAGAAGGACGGCGGTGACCCCAGCGCCCGCCATGGCGCTGATGCCGGCATCGCCGATGTGGTCCAGGTGGTCCGCCGACACCGCACCGAGCTCGGCGGCGAGCTGCGCCCCGCCTCCATCCTCGAACTGGTCGGCGTGGATCTTGGGTCGCAGCCCGTGCTCGAGCCCGGCCGACAGGACGCGTCGACCCTGTTCGATGGTGAACGCGCCCTGCTCGCAGAAGACGTCACAGAAGCGAGCCAAGCCACGCCGGGCCACCTCGGGGATCATCTCCCGGACCACGAGGTCGACGTACTGATCGGGTGTGTCGCGGTACTCTGGCGCCACTACGTGGGCGCCGAGCAGGGTGGCGACGACGCTCACCGGCTGCTCGAGGTCGAGCGCCTGGTAGACCTCGAGCAGCCGCAGCTCGTCCGCCACGGTGAGCCCGTAGCCGCTCTTGGCCTCGACCGTGGTGAGGCCGTAGGCCAGCATCTGGCGCAGATTGGCGCGACCCACCGAGAGCAGTCCCTGGGTGCTGGCTGCTCGCGTGGCGCGCACGGTGCTCATGATGCCCCCGCCCGCCGCCGCTATCTCAGCGTAGGACGCGCCGCGCGCTCGCAGCTGGAACTCCTGCTCGCGCGTGCCGCCGAAGACCAGGTGGGTGTGGCACTCGACCAAGCCCGGCATGACCACACACCCGTGCGCGTCGACGGACTTGGTGTGTGCGTCTTGCAGCACGTGAGCAGCCAGCTCGCCGCTGCGGCCGACCCAGACGACACGGTCGTCAGTGACGGCTAGAGCGCCGTCTGGGACGACCCCGAGCCCGTCGCCGTCTGGCGGGCACACGAGCAGCTCCGCCGCGTGCTCGATGACAAGGTCCGCACGCGGCTTCGCTGAACGCGCCTCGTCGCCCTGCGCACTGCGGTCGGTGACGCCGCTGCCGTGTGTGTGCCGCGCCGTCACGTGTATCTGATACGCGGGTTGAGGTACGCGTAGATGATGTCCGCGAGCAGGTTGGCTACCCCATAGATGATCACGATGAGCAGCGTCGTGGCTTGGATGAGCTGCAGGTCTCGCCTCTGGATACCGAACAGCAACAGGCGGCCGACGCCGGGGTAGGAGAACACCGACTCGGTCACGATGAGGCCGCCGATGAGCCATCCGATGCCTATGGCCACCACGGTGACCGTGGGCAGAAGCGAGTTACGCAGCACGTGCGTGAAGAGCACCTTACGCGGCGAGAGACCTTTGAGATTGGCCGTGCGCACGTAGTCTGTCTGCAGGACGTCGACCGTGCTGGAACGCGTCATACGCACGACGTAGGCGAGGCTGGTGAGCGACACGGTCATGGCTGGCAGGATGAGGAACTTGAAGGCTTCGATGAAGCCCGTGTCGGCCGCGATGGCCGACTGAGACGGCAGCCACCCCAGCTGGATAGAGAAGATGCTGATGAGGATGACGCCGGTGACGAACTCTGGCAGACCGATGAAGGCGAGTGACCCGACCGATATGACCTGGTCTATCCAACTGTTGCGACGTAAGGCCGCTATGAGGCCCAGGAGTATGCCTAACGGTACGTACATGAGGAAGGCCACGGCAGCCAACATGAGCGAGTTGCCCAGTCGTTCGAAGACGAGCGGACGGACGGGGGCATCGGCGGCACTGACCGCGATGCCCCAGTCGCCCGTGACGAACCCACCAAGCCAAGTGGCGTACTGCACGACAGCCGGCTTGTCCAAGCCGAGCTCTTCGCGCAGGTCCTGCTTCGCCTCCTCGGTGGCGTAGCGACCCAGCACCATGGTGGCCACGTCGCCCGGCAGCACCTGCGTAGCGACGAAGATGACGATCGACGAGAGGACGACCGTGAGGACGACGAAGCCCAGACGTCTGACGATGAAGCGCACCATCAGGCACCTACCTTCTGCGCGCCGAGCTTGACCGTGTCCGCCTGCAGCTCAGCAAGCTCCTGCAAGGGGATGTGACAAGCGATACGGTGCTCGCCGACCCCCTGTTGCCACGGCGGCTCCTGCTCCCTGCAGATGTCGCCCAGGCAGCGCGGACAGCGCGGGTGGAACCGACAACCGGCGGGAACGTCCATGGCGCTGGGCACCGAGCCGCCGAGACGTATGGGCCGCTGTTCCACCTCTGGGTCGGCGACCGGTACCGCCGAGACCAGCGCCTCGGTGTAGGGATGGAAGGGCGGCGTGAGCACGCTCACCGCGGGGCCTATCTCCATGATCTTGCCGACGTAGACGACGGCGATGACGTCGGAGAGATGTTGGACCGCCGAGAGGTCGTGCGAGATGAACACGTACGAGGTCTTCTGCTCCACCTGGAGCCTCATGAGCAGGTTCATGAGCGAGCCCTGCACCGAGACATCGAGCGACGAGATGGGCTCGTCGCAGAGGATGAGGTCCGGCTCAGCGGCGAACGCACGAGCGATGGCTACCCGCTGCTTCTCGCCGCCCGAGAGCTCGTGCGGCAGGCGGTCGAAGTAGGTCTCCGGCAAGCTCACCGCGCGCAGCAGTCCGCGCGCCCGCTCGGCCGCCGCCGCGCGACGCATACCCTGCAGGAGCATCAGCGGACGGGCCACAGCGTCACCGACGCTGCGCGTGGGATTCAGTGACGCGTCGGGGTTCTGGAAGACCATCTGGATGTCCCTCAAGACGCTCCGCGGGCGACGCTGGGCCGAGGGCGCCAGGTCCTTGCCGTGCAGACGGATGGTGCCGGAGGTGGCGGGCGTAAGGCCGATGATCGCGCGGGCCACCGTCGTCTTGCCGGAACCGCTCTCGCCGACGACGCCCAGTGTCTCGCCCACGCAGACCGAGAGGTCGACGCCGTCGACCGCCCGGATGGTCTTGTACTCGCGCCGACCGGGAAGCACGCCGCGTGCGCTGCCTTTGAAGTACGTCTTGACGTCCTCGGCCTGCACGAGCACCGCCTCATCGGCGCTGGACTCGGCGCCGGCGGCCAGCGCCTCGGTGGCAGCCCGCAAGTAGGCATCAGGCTCGGGCACCGACGACCAGCGACGGCACGATGAGAGGTGTCCCTCGGCGACCTGGACGAGCGGCGGCCGCTGCGTCGTGCACTGTGGCTCGCAGAAGCGGCAGCGCGGGGAGAAGATGCAGCCCGCGGGCAGCTCGTCGAGACGCGGGATGGAGCCCTGGATGGTCACCAACGAGCGCTTCTGCGGCGTTATCTCGAACTGTGGCACGCACCCAAGGAGATCGAGCGTGTATGGGTGCAGCGGACGTTTGAAGAGGTCTCGGAGGGATGCCTGCTCCAGGAACTCCCCGGCGTACATGACGCCGACGCGATCGCAGATACGGGTGATGACACCCAGGTCGTGCGTGATGTACAGGATCGCCGAGTCGAACTCGCGCTTGAGCCTTGCGACCAGGTCGAGGACGACGGCCTGGGTGGTGACGTCCAGTGCCGTCGTGGGCTCGTCCATGACGAGCAGCGAGGGGTCGGTCATGAGCGCCATGGCGATGACGCAGCGTTGCAGCATGCCGCCCGAGAGCTGGTGCGGATAACGCCTCATGACCGCCTCAGGATCTGGCATGGCGACCTTGGAGAGCATCTCGGCGACCCGGCTCGACGCAGCGCTGCGGTCCATGCCAAGGTGGCGACGAGCCACCTCGGCGAGCTGCTTGCCTATCTGGATGGACGGGTTGAGCGCGCTGAGCGGGCTTTGGTAGACGACGGCGATACGCCCGCCCCACAGCGCGCGCAGCTCCTTACGCGAAAGCTCGAGGAGCTCGACGCCATTGAGCCGGACGCTACCGGCGGTGACACGGCCATTGGACGCGAGGTAGCGGATAGCGCCCATGGCCAACGTCGACTTGCCGGACCCGGACTCGCCCACGATGCCGAAGCTCTCGTGCTCGTGCACGGTCAATGAGACGTCACGGACGGCCGCCAACGTCCCCAGCTCGGTGGTGTACTCGATGGAGAGGCCCTCGACCTCGAAGACGGGCCGGCCCGTGCCGACCGTGGCCGAGCCCGCGCCCGCCATCTGATCGCGCGTGCTCACCACAGCCTCTTTCTGTGACGCTGCCATGTCAGTTCCTCCCGCCGCCGGGCAGCATGACCTGCCGCAGCCCATCTGACATGAGGCTCGTGGCTATCACCAGCAGCGCGATGGTGCCCGCCGGGAAGAGCAGCACCCACGGCGCGATGGAGAAGAAGTTGCGCGCCTCGTTGATCTGCAGCCCCCAGTCGGGCGACGGAGGTTGCACGCCGAGCCCTAGGAAGCCCAGCGAGGCGACCAGGAATATGGAGTAGCTGAACCGCATGGACGCCTCGACCAGGAGCGGCGGCAGAGAGTTGGGCAGGATCTCGCGGAACAGGATGTAGCTGCGCTTCTCGCCGCGCACCTTGGCAGCCTCCACGAACTCTTTGTTCTTGAGGTCGAGCACCATGCTGCGCACGACGCGCGCGATCATCGGCGTGTACAGGATGGTGACCACCACGACGAGGTTGATGTTGGAGGGGCCCACCGTGCTGAGCAGCACGAGGGCCAGCAGCAGCGACGGGAAGCTGAGTAACACGTCGAGGAGACGCATGATGATCTCGTCCGTCCACCCGCCGGCGTAGCCGGACGCCAGTCCGATGGCCGTGCCGAACACCGCTGCTAGAGCGGTCCCGATACCCCCCAGAAGGAAGATGTTGCGCGTGCCCACGATGATGCGGCTGAGGACGTCGCGGCCGAACTGGTCAGTGCCGCATGGGTGCTTGAGCGAGGGTGCTTGGAGCCGCAGCTCAGCGTCCTGCTCACGGTAGTCGTAGGGCGCCACGTACGGCCCGAACACCGCCAGGAGCAGGAACACGAGGAACACGATGACGCCCACCAGAGCCGCCGGTCGGCGCTTGAGCCGTCGCCAGTAGAGGGTCCGCATGCGCGGACGCTGCTGCCCTGGAGGCCCGACCGTGGGAAGCTCGTCGGTGGCACAGCCGGCTGCGGAGACGCCCACACCTGCCTTGGGGCCACCTACATCCTCTTTCGCGCTGCCGCCGGGCGCCTGCGAGGGCGGCTGTGTCCCAGTGTCGTGCTGGTCCACCATCCTGTCCTTTCTGCCAGAACGGCGCCAGTAGATGGTCTCACCATCTCGCCGCGAACGGCGGAACGGTGAACAGTCTATGTGAGGAGGGGGCCGCGAGCGGCCCCCTCCTCGTGCGTCGCCGTCGACGTGACAGCGACGCCGGACTCACGGCCGAGGGTCACTCGGTGAAGTGTGCGTTCAGAGATCGGAAGAGCGTCGGGTAGGGAAAGAGTGTAGGATAGGGTGGTGTGGTGGG
>CAYMTC010000131.1:4903-5794 GCA_964393265.1 uncultured Thermoleophilia bacterium | reverse complement strand
CCCCCAACCCCCTATCCTACACTCTTTCCCTACACGACGCTCTTCCGATCTAAGTAGGTGCAGACCACCCGGCGCATGCTCTCGGGCACTACGGCGTACCCGAAGACGCCGTGCTCCACCCGCTCGTGCAGCGCCGCCACCACGGCCGGAGGCGAGACGAAGTCCATGTCGGCTACGAACGCGGGCAGCACGTCCTGCGGATACGTGTCCCACTTGAAGCTAGCTGTGCCGCGACGCTGCACCACGCCGTCGAAGTCGAACGCTGCGGAACCGGGAGCCACGCCACCGCCCTTCTCTCGTGCGTACCAGCATGCCCTCGCCCGGCGACCGCAGAGGCAGTGACCGGACGTACTCACTTCACGGCGCACAGCCTACAGCCGCCTTTGGCGACGGCCACTGCATCTCTGGGGGCAAAACCTAAGGCTCTACTTGAGGTCAAGAGTAGTGAGAACCTGGCACAGCGGCCTCCCGCTGGGAGCCACCAGCATCACCGGACGGCCTCAGAAGCGTCCGGAGTCCCGCTTGAGCACACTCAGCGCGACGAGCGGGTACACGAACACAGAGACCATACCCGCTCCGACCATGGCCACCGCCCCCTGCTCTGACAGACCCCCCACCTGCACCCCGATGGTCGTGACGGCCACGATGAGAGGCAGCCCCGTGGCCGAGAAGAACGCCAGGGAGAGCTGCTCACGCCCGCTGAGCTCGCGACGGTAGAGAAGCGCCGGCAGGCCGCGCACAAAGAGCAGTGCGAGGAGAACGACGACCAGCTCCAGGGCGGTGCGCGGATCGCTGAGCAGGTCGCGGATATCGAAACGCACGCCTGTCACGACGAAGAAGATAGGGATGAAGAAGCCGTAGCCGACCGCATCGAGGCGGAGACGGAGATGC
>CAYMTC010000131.1:0-4893 GCA_964393265.1 uncultured Thermoleophilia bacterium | reverse complement strand
GCAACGTTTCGTCCGTGGTGAGGCGACGCACGATCAGCCCCGCCGCGAACGCCCCAAGGAGCACGTCGAGGCCCAGTTCCGAGGCGAGCAGCACCAAGAGGACCAAGAGGACGATGACGACGCGGACCATAAGCTGGCCGCTCGTGTGCAACGTCTCACGAAGCACGCGCGCCACCGCCGGCACCGGCACGCGCACCGTCAGCCAAGCGACAGCGCCGGCGCAGAGCACGAAGCCCGACAGGAGGAGCACGCTGGTCAGCGGCCGTCCGCTGCTCAGCAGCACCGCGACGGCGATCACCGGCCCGAACTCACCGACCGTCCCCACCGCGAGCAGGTGACGCCCGAACGGTGTGTCCAACAGGCCCTTGTCCCGCACTATGGGCAGGAGAGTCCCAAGTGCCGTGGTCGTCAGTGCCAGGCCGACGTACAGGTCCGAGCGGACAAGCCCTTCGAGCTGCAGCACCGCCCCAAGGCCAAAGGCGAGAGCGAGGGACGCGAGCCAGCTCATGCCAGCGAGCTTGAGCGGACGGCCACGGATGCGCCCCAGCTCCACCTCGAACCCCGCCATGAAGAGCAGAAAGGTGAGGCCGAAGTCCGCGAGAGCACTGACGACCTTCGTCTCCTCCGCCAACCCGAGCACCTGCGAGCCGACGAGGATGCCCAGCGCTATCTCCAGCACCACTCCTGGCAGACGTACGCGCCGCGGCACTCCCGCCAGCAACACCGCCAGCACCGCCGCGAGGGCGATGATCGCCAGGCTCTCAAGGTCGTTCTGAGTCATCGTCGCCTGCTTCGCGCCGCAGCCCTGCGTTCCCTGCTCGGCAGTGCGTACCTTGAGCCTCCGATGCGCTCTGCCGATAGGAGCGGGTGACAGCCACACGACGGCAGCGCGCAGACAGGGAGGATGCTGTGCCATCAGAGCAGCCGCAGCGACCCAAGAAGATCGGCGTGTTCGTGCTAGCCATGATCAACGTCGCGGCGGTCCTCGGTCTGCGCAACCTTCCTTCCATGGCCGTCCATGGTTGGGGCGCCGTAGGGTGGTACGTCCTCGGCGCCGTCTGCTTCCTGCTGCCGATAGGCCTCGTGGGCGTGGAGCTCTCTACGACTTGGCAGAGAGATGGCGGCCTGTACGGCTGGGTGCGCGAGGCCTTCGGCGAGAGCTCGGGGTTCGTGGCCATCTTCAGCGAGTGGACGTCGATCCTCGTCTGGTACCCAGCCGTGCTGGCGTTCATCGCGTCGACCGCGGCGTACGTCGTCGACCCCTCGCTGGCGGCCGACAAGAGGTTCATGTTCGTCACCATGATGACCGTCTTCTGGGGCTCCACCGTGGTGACCATCTTCGGCGACCGTCTCTCCAACTACTTGGGCACGTTCGGCGTGGTCGTAGGCACAGTGGTCCCGGCACTCCTCATCTGCAGCCTGGGGGTCATCTACGTAGCGGGCGGCGAGCCGCTGGCCACGCCGCCCTTCTCGGTTCGAGCCCTCTTGCCCGACCTCACCCTGGGCACACTGCCGCTCGCGGGCAACGCTATCCTCATGTTCGCAGGCATGGAGATGATCGGCTTCCACGCCAACCGCGTCCGCGATCCCAAGCGCGACCTCCCGCAGGCCATGCTGGTCTCGGCCACGATCATCTTCATCCTGGCAGTCCTCGGCACCATGGCGGTAGCTTGGGTCGTGCCTCGTTCACAGTTGAGCCTCGCGGCAGGTCTCATGCAGGCCTTCGACGCGTTCTTCGACGTCTTCGGGCTGGGAGTCCTGAGCCCCGTCGTCGCCGGAATGGTGGCCGTAGGCGGCATCGCTGGCCTGCTCGCCTGGTTCGGTGGGCCGGCACGTGGTCTCCACGTCTCCGTCGAGCAGGGTCTCATGCCGCCTCTCTTCGCCAAGGTGAACCGGCACGGGGCCCCGGCCGGCGTGATCTTGCTGCAGGCCGTCATCGGCACCGTCATCGCCGTCGCCTACCTCCTGGTGCCTGGTGTGGATACCGTGTACTGGATGCTCTCCGCGATGACGACGTTGCTCATCTGTGCCATGTATGTGTTCGTCTTCACCGCCTTCATCCGCCTGCGCTACGACCGTGCCGAGGTGCCGCGTCCCTTCCGCGTGCCCGGCGGCAAACCCGTAGCGTGGGGACTTGGACTGCTGGGCGGCCTCTCCTGCGCCGCGACCTTCCTCATCTCGCTGCTGCCGCCCAGCGACACCGACCTCGGTAGCCCCCTCACCTACGTTCTGATCATGCTCGGTGGTTTCTTGGCGTTCATGGCACCGCCGCTGCTGCTCATCTGGCGCAAGCGCCACGACCGACCTGCGGCTCCGCAGCTCGCCACTCAGACGCCCAGGGAAGTCGCTGCACCAGGCATGGCGACAGAGGAGGCCGCCTCATGAGCCGCGTCACGTGGCTGCACACCCTCCGACGCGTCCGCGGCGAACGGGCCACCGGGATGCCCGGCAGCCGGACGCCCCGCACAGGGGCACGCAGCAGCGCGACGCCCGCCACGCGGACATCCTGCAGCGCGACACAAGGTGCCCCACGGTGGGCGGTGAGTCGTGCAAGGAGCACGGTCGAGAGTGCCGGCCGGCATACTACGGCGGCGGTGTGGACGACGGTGCTGCTGACCGCCTTGGTCCTACTCGCGACGGGCTGTCAGGGCTCGCCGGGCCTCTCGCCTTTCGAGACCACCGGCCCTGACGGCATCCCGCTCACCGTGGCCAGCGTGACCGCTGCGCTACGGGAAGGCGGCTTCGACGTGCGGTCCGAGGAAGCGATCTGGAACGACGTGGCCGGCTTCGTCGAGGGCGAGCTGCTTGAAGTGCGGGCGCCGTCTTCCTCGGACGGCGCCCCAGCGGGCGACGACGAGGGGACGGTCACCGTCGCCGTCGCACGGTTCGAGAGCCGAGCCACCCGCGATGCCGCGCTCTCGCACCGTGCCGGACACCCGGCAGAGCGTCGCCACACAGTGGTCTGGACGTGGGGTCCCCTGGTCGTCCTCATCGATGGTGAACGCGACTTCGACGTCGTGCAGCGCATCGACTCCGTCTTGCTGACAGCCGGCGCTCAGTAGGACAGGCGATCGCCTGCTGCGCTTGCGTGTGCGCCTCTCGCAGGCGGAGACTTACGCGGCGACCGCTTGGACCGCCCGCCCCGCCACAGAGGACCGCACGTGCCGCACGTCATCGAGACCCACGCGCTCACCAAGTACTACGGCAAGGCCATCGGCCTTCGTCACCTCGACCTCCGCGTCGAACGGGGTGAGGTCTTCGGCTTCCTAGGTCCTAACGGTGCCGGCAAGACGACGACGATCAGGCTCCTGCTGGACCTGCTCCGACCAACCTCCGGCGACGCCCGGGTGCTCGGTCAGACGGTACGTCGGCACGGCGTCGGCATCAGGAAGGCGATCGGGTGCACCCCGGGGGAACTGGCACTCTACGACAAGCTGACCGGTCGCCAGACGTTGCGGTTCCTCGCCGCCCTGCGCGGCGGCGTCGACTGGACCTTCGTCGACGAGCTCGTGGAGCGGCTCGACGCAGACCTGGACCGCCCGGTAGGCGACCTGTCCACCGGCAACAAACGCAAGATCTCGCTCATCCAGGCGTTCATGCACCGACCTCCCCTCCTCATCCTTGACGAGCCCACGGCTGGTCTCGACCCGCTCATGCAGAACGAGTTCAACCGACTCGTGGACCAGGTGCGCGAACGCGGTCAGACCGTGTTCCTGTCCAGTCACGTGCTGCCCGAAGTGCGGCGTCTCTGTGACCGGGTGGGCTTCGTGCGCCGCGGCGAGCTGGTGGCGGTGGAGTCCGTCTCCACGCTGCTGCATCGCCAGGTGCGAGAGCTCGACCTGGTCCTCACGCGACCCCCGCAGCCGCACCTGTTCGAGGGGATCGAGGGCGTCGTCTCCGCGGCAGCGGACGGGCAGCACGTCCACCTGCGCGTCGCCGGGTCCCTCGACGAGGTGTTCCAGCGCGCACTGGCGCACGGGATCACCGACGTCAGTAGCCGCGAACCGGACCTGGACGAGGTGTTCCTCACCTACTACGGCGCTTCGCAGGGAGACGACGCATGATGCTCCGCTCGCTCTTCCTGAAGGAGATGCGCGACCAGCGCGGCAGCCTCCTGCTCTGGTCGCTTGGCATCATCGGCTACGTGGTCCTCATGTGCTCCGTGTATCCCAGCATCGGCGAGAGCCAAGAGGCTCTCGAGGACCTTCTGGAAGCCATGCCTCCGGCGTTCAAGGCCTTCGTCATGGGTCAGGCGGGCGACTTCTTCACCCCTACGGGCTATCTCGGAGCGCGCGTGTTCGCCTTTCTCAGCCCGCTCGTGCTGCTCATACTCGCGGTAGGCTGCGGTACCCGCGCAGTGGCCGGTGAGGAGGACGCCGGTACCATGAGCTTGCTGCTCTCCCACCCCACTTCACGCTCCACCGTCCTCGCTCAGAAGCTGGGTGTCCTGCTCGCCACTGTGACGATCGCTGTGCTCGCGCACCTCGTGGGACTGCTCATCGGCATCGCGGCGGTGGACATGGCGGTCAGCACCGCCGCGATGCTCCAAGCGAGTCTCGCGCTGTGGCTCCTCGGCGTCCTGGGCGGCATGCTCGCCTTCGCAGCGGGGGCCGCCGGAGCCCGCCGCGGCGTCGCGACGGCGGCCGCGGCAGGCGTGCTCCTTGTCTCCTACCTGCTGGACACCATCGGGCTACTGGTGAGCGACCTCGAGACACTCCGCTCGTTCTCGATCTTCTCCTACTACAGCGGCGGCCAGGTCGCCACGGGTGGGCTGGTGGGCACGCACGTCGCGGTGCTCGTGGCGTGCATCATCGTATGCATGGCCGCCGCCTTCCCGGCGTTCCTTCGCCGTGACATCCGCCAGTAGACCTCTCGCGTGTCCGCGACGTCCGC
>CAYMTC010000130.1:5279-5822 GCA_964393265.1 uncultured Thermoleophilia bacterium | reverse complement strand
GCTTATGAAGCGCCGAGCGCAGCCGCCACGACAGGCGGTCGACCGCCCACAGCAGGTTGTCCCAAGGCCCGTTGACACGCACGGCGGAGGCTGCGTTCGTCCATCGGTCCGGATCAGCCGCCATGCTGCGAGCGAACACCCGGGCACAACCCATGGCAGCCTGATTCGGGTCCGCCTGCAGACGTGTCAAGATCCAATCGTACGAGAAGCCCGTGTAGCCGATGGAGTCCTGCGAAGCGGCCATGGTCACGGCCTGGCCGCGCAACTCGGCTTGCACCTCGATGGCCTGTGATGCACACGTGTCGAAGGCGACCGTGGTCACCCCGCCGACCTTGTCCAACGCAGCGCGCAGCTCAGGCAGGTCGAGGGCGTCGTTGCTCGTCTCGTCCCAGCAGAGGTAGCTGGGCCGCCAGGCCCATGCATGGTCCCACAGCACGAGGGCGTAGCGGCGCGCAGGATAGGTGGTCTTGGTCCACGTGACGAAGTCGACCAGGGTACGAGGCGAGCCCATGTTCCGCTCGCCCCAGTCGGCGACTGCCTGCC
>CAYMTC010000130.1:0-5269 GCA_964393265.1 uncultured Thermoleophilia bacterium | reverse complement strand
CCGCGATTCACGTGCCAGCCGATCAGCCGGTCGCCGTTCTGCGAGGCGTCGTAGTAGCCCTGGGGCGTCCAGGCGACCCAGTCGCTGCCGTCGGGGGCGACGTACAGGCTGAGGAGCGGCTCGGCGACGTCGCCCATGTCGGAAAGGCTCACCTCCTCCGTGTAGACGTTTCCGCCCCGCTGCAGTACGACCTCCGCCTTGTCGGCCGGACGGAAAGGCCACTTGCCCGTGCGGAGGAGCTCTTCCGCCAGGTCGCCCAGCGAGCGGTAGTCGATCGTCTGGATGAGGTCGCCCGGGCGCAGTCCCTGGGCCGCGGTGGGCGTGCCCGGCACCACGTGGAACAGCAGGGTGCCCTTCCAGTCGCCATGTGTCTTGTCGTACTTGGGTGAACGGTCGGCCAAGGCCACGACCTGTACGGTCTCGCTGGAGCCGACCTTGCCCAGCTCACGCTCGATGTCGTGCGCCACCCACTTCTCCAAATCGTTGTCGCCATCCATATAGACCATCACGGTCCACTCGGCGCTTGTCAGCGCGCCCGCCGGCGTGACGAACGCGCCCATCGACGCCGTGAGTAGCACCCCGCAGATGACGATGCTCCGCCAGACGACGCCTTTGCGGCCGATCCTCGGGGCACGGCACGCCCTCTCTGCAGTCATCACGCACTCCCCCCTAGTCATCGCCGATCGCGACTCTTCTTGACCTTACTATCGTACACCAGACCTAGTAGTAGCGAGGTACGAGAATCGGGCAATGTGGGGGTGGAAGCGCCGGCAGTCCTGCCCACGACGTGGCGTCAGCAGTGGATCTGGCTGGGCCTGCGCGTCAGTAGTACAGGTCGCTGGGGCCCTTGTACTCCTGGATGGTGTTGCCGCCGTCCACGACCAGCAGCTGACCCGTCACGTAGCTGGCGTCGTCGCTGGCCAGGAAGGCGATGACGGTGGCCACTTCACGTGGGCGGGCCGATCTGCCCAGAGGGGTGTTGAGCCCGCCCACGTCTTCCCCGTCGGCCTGGGAACCCGTGGCGATCCAGCCCGGCCCCACCGCGTTCACGGTGACGCCGTGCTTGGCCACGTCGAGCGCCAGGCCGCGGGTCATGCCCAGCACGCCCGCCTTGGCGGCGCAGTAGCCAGACTCCTCCGGATTGGCCACCACAGGCCCGGTGACCGACGACACGTTCACGATGCGGCCGTAGCCGCGCTGGATCATGTGCGGGACGACGGTGCGAGTGACCAGGAACTGCGACTTGAGATTGATGGCGATGTCGAAGTCCCACTGCTCTTCGGTGAGTTCCTGGAAGGGGACGAACGACTCGCTCTGACCGAAGATGACCATGCCGGCGTTGTTGACGAGCACGTCGATGTGGCCGTGGCATTCGAGTGCCTGGGCCACGGCCGCCTCGACCTCGACGCGCCGCGTGAGGTCTGCCGTGTGTGACGAGACGGTGTAGCCCTTCTCACGCAGCGCCGCGGCGCAGTCGTGGACCTTGTCGGAGATGTCCACGATAGCCAGCGTGGCGCCTTCCTCAGCACAGACACTTGCTGTAGCGAACCCGATACTGTCCTGCTTGGCGACCCCTGTGATGAAGGCGGCCTTGCCGTAGAGCCTTCCGGTACGCTCCATGCCCCTCTCCCCATCCGTTGCTCGGCAGCGTGCTCTGGACGCGCGTGCAGCGACATCGCCGGAGGCCGAGCCAACGCAGAGGCCTCGACCGGCGGGCTGTCGATCGGCGACAGTCAACCACACACCCCGTGGCGCGGAAAGCCATGCGACGACCGGCGCTCCCTCCACACAGCGCACCGCGGAGAGTACACTCATCCCCGGGTGCGGTGGCGTCCGTACGGCCGCACTGGCTTGGCCCTGCACGCGTAGTCTCGGCCGATCGACGTCGCGACATGTAAGCGCACGGGAGGTGTGGCCCATGGGTGGCGAGGATCCCGCAGAGCGCCCCGAGGGCGTCCCCGCCCGAGCACGGCGCGCCCTCCAGACCATCCCCGGCGTAGGACCTTCCATCGCCGAGGACCTATGGCGACTGGGCGTACACCGTCCCGCGGACCTCCGCGGCCAGGACCCCCAGCACCTCTACGACCGTTCGTGCCAGGTCGCTGGACGGCGGCAGGACCGCTGCCTGCTGTACGTGTTCCGCTGCGCGGTGTACTACGTCTCCACCCCCGCCCCCGACGCGGAGCTCGCGAAGTGGTGGAGCTGGAAGGACGGCGGCGTGGCCGAGCAGATGGGCTTCCTCTAGGCCGCCTGCCAGGTCCCACGCCGTGACCGAGACGGACGTCACGTGCGGCTCCATACCACACGTGTAGCTTGCATCACCCTGACCATGGCGGCTGCCATAGTCCTGCTGTGCAGCTGCGGCGATCACGTGCCCATGGGATCTGGCCCGCAGATGATCCACCTCAGCGCTGACGGCCACGGTGACTATCCCACACTGGTCGCAGCCGTGCGCGAGGCGCCCGCCGGTAGCACGATCGTCTTAGACCCGGGCACGTACCGGGTGCGGGCGCCTCTCGACATCTTCCGCAGCCTGCGTCTTGAGGGAGCGGGCGCGGGAGCGACGATCATCGAGAGCGCCACCCGCGGCCGAGTCCTGGGATTCAGCGGGAACGGAGACCTCGAGCTCATCGCGCTCACGCTGCGCCACCGCGGCGGCTCAGCGCAGAGCGACCCGGCGGACGTCGTGGTGGTACGGGGCGGCCAGGCGGTCCTGAGCGACTGCGCCGTCGTCGGCGCCGTGGACGGCCGCGTGCCGACGCGTACCGCCGCCGGGATCCGCCGCCTGCGACGCGGAGGCGTGGGACTCCGCGCTCTCGGCGAGGCGCGCGTCCGGCTTGTTGACTGCGCGTTCACGGCCAACTCGATCGCCGGTGTCGCCAGAGAGCGCGGCGTCCACATCACAGCCGAAGGCTGCACAGGCGTCGGACTCACGACCTCCCCGGCTACCGGCGCCGACGGGGACGCGAAGAGTGGTTCGACGCACGCGGAGACGGACGCCTCGACCCACGCGGACAAGGCGGCCGCCAACGAGCCGTACCTGCTGCCCGGGAAGCGCGGTCCGCTGACATCCCATGACGTGGCGCTCGTCATCGACCAGCGCATCGAGCGCCTCCTCCGCGAGGTGCACGCCCCCGGCGCGACCCTCGCTGTCGTCCGCAACGGCGCCGTCCTCTACCTCCAGGGATATGGCTTCGCCGACGTGGAGCGACGACGGCCTGTGGACCCCAGGACCACGCGCTTCCGCATCGCCTCCCTCACGAAGCTGTTCACAGCGACGGCGGTCATGCAGCTCTGGGAACGCGGCCGTCTGCTGCTGGACCGCAGCGTCGCGTCATACCTGGATCTTCCTCTGCCGCCTGAGAAGGGCGTCCGACACACCACGGTCGCCGACCTGCTCGCGCACACGACCGGCTTCGCTGAACGGTGGATAGGGATGGCGGCGCCCGACGACGCGACGGCGCCCGCCCTGCAGCGCTACCTGCGCGAGCAGGCGCCCGACCGCATCCTCCCTGCGGGCGCCGTCTCCAGCTACTCGAACTACAACGCTGCCCTTGCCGGCGCGGTGGTGGGCTACGCATCCGGCGCGCGGATCGGCAGCACGGCCACCGCTGCGGACACTGCGGGCGCCGCGTATGAGCGCTGGGTGACCACGCAGATCCTGGAGCCGCTGGGGATGCGGCACACCTCGTTCGGCACACCCTCTCTGGACCGGTCGGGCGACGGAGCTGCCTCACCGGCCGTCGCATGGGCGTATGACTGGAACGGACGCTTCGTTCGGCGGGCGCCGACCCGTTTCACAGCCGCGCCCGCCGGCCAGCTCTCCAGCACTGCCTCGGACATGGCCTCCTTCATGCTCGCTCACCTGGTGGGCGGAGCTGTAGGCGAGGCCCGTATCCTGCGGCCGCAGACCGTCGCTCTCATGCACACCCGCGGCTCACTGAACGACCCGCGCCTGCCCGGGTTCGGCCACGGCTTCGTGCACACGCGCATGCAGAACCGTAGCGTGCTCCTGCACAGCGGCGAGTACGACGGCACCGCCAGTCTGCTCGTGCTGCTGCCCGGAGAGCGTCTCGGCATCTTCGTCGCCGTCAATGCGGCACGACCGTCCTTCTGCGAGGCGGTCGTGGAGACTCTACTCCGTCACTACTATCCGGACCGCGACCAGCTGGACACGCCGCGCACCTCACGACAGCTTCGCAGCGGCCTTGGTCAGTACACAGCGACCTACCGCTCGCTCCGCCTGCCACACGGCTCGCTCGACAAGTGGCTCGCGTTCGGCCCAAACGAAGAGCTACGCGTCACCCGCGAGCCAGGCGGCCTTCTCGTCATCGACGACACCCGCTACGTACAGATCGAGCCGCTCCTGTTCCGCGAGCTCTACCAGGACGGCTACGTCGCCTTCGGCCGCGATGCCGACGGCGATCCGGCGCTGGTGTTCCGCGGCACGGCGACCTACGAACGCCTACGCTGGTACGAGACCTACGTCAGCCAGCGCCGCCTGGTGATCCTGTTCGCCACGGTCCTGGGCGCCACAGCGCTGGCATGGTCCTTGGCCCCTCTGATCAGCCTGGTCTGGCGGGTCCCTCTGTGGCTCAGGCGACTGCTGGCGCATCAGCCCTTCGCCACCCGCGACCCGCAGCCGGCGAGGGCGGCGCGCACGCTCGCCGGCCTGGTGGCCACAGCCGACCTCGTCTTCATCGCCCTCGCCAAGGCGTTTCTCACTACGTCGGCGATCCGTTTCGGTGTACCGGCCTGGCTCACAGGCCTTCTCGTCGTTCCACTTCTCACGACCGCCGGCACCGTCGTCATGGCCGGGTTCTGCGTCGTCGCCTGGGCGCAGCGTTGGTGGACCGTGGTAGGCCGGTCGCTCTTCACCCTCGTCACCCTCGTGGCCGGCCTGTTCATCTGGTTTCTCACGTACTGGAACTTGCTCGGCTTCCGGTACTGACGCTCGCTCGGCTTCCGGTACTGACGCTCGCTCGGCTTGCGGTACTCACGCTCGCTCGGATTGCGGTACTCACGCACGGTCGGATTGCGGTACTCACGCACGGTCGGATTGCGGTACTCACGCACGGTCGGCGTGCGCGCGTGGCGCCTGCTCAGCTTCACTCCTGCCGCGTGGCGTTGGTGACGCTGAGGCTGTCTGCACAGGCGTGCTTCTGATAAGCTACCTGCCCGCCTGCGGCGGCCCGCAGCGCGCGTAGCGGACGAGGGCACTACACGACGCAGTAGACGTAGAGCCCGAGAGACGTAGTAGACGAGGGCA
>CAYMTC010000129.1:0-5955 GCA_964393265.1 uncultured Thermoleophilia bacterium | reverse complement strand
GCCGTGGCCGCTAGCGTCCGCGGCGCCTCGTCGCTCACGTCGGGCCGACGGCCGCGGGCTGCCGACGTGCTATCCTTTCGCACCCGATGACATCGCGGCCGCCGTCCACTCCGTGCGCGGCGGCCCACGGACCCGGACTCCTATGGCGCATGAAGACGGCATCAAGCTGGTCGCCAAGAATCGCAAGGCGTACCACGACTACACAGTAGAGGAGACCTTCGAGGCAGGCTTGGCGTTGGTCGGCACCGAGGTGAAGAGCCTGCGTGCGGGCCGCGTGAGCCTGCGTGACGCCTACGTGGAGGTCCGCGGCCGCGAGGCGTGGTTGGTCGGCTCCAGCATCAGTCACTACGCACAGGGCAACATCTGGAACCACAAGCCTGAGCGCGACCGCAAGCTTCTCCTGCACAAGCACGAGATAGACAGGCTACGCGGCAAGGTCGACGAGCGCGGTTACAGCATCGTTCCCACGAAGGTGTACTTCAAGCAGGGTCGAGCCAAGATCGAGATAGGTCTTGCCAAGGGCAAGAAACTCTATGACAAGCGTGCCGATATAGCCCGTCGTGATATGCGACGGGATATGGAGCGTGAGCTCAAGGAACGAGTGCGCGACAGGGATTGACGGCCCGACCATGCACCCCGCTGCCGTGGGCGGTAAGGCCGTGACCCTCGGCAGCTACTCCTTGACCAGGAACACCTGATCGCCGCGAACAGAGACCTTGATGCTCGCGTACCGTGGATCGCTCCTGACCACTCGCTTGAGCGAGATGTACACGGTGGCAGGCTTGCGATCGTACTCGACGCGAACGCTCTGGTTCTGCATGCCAATGAAGTCCTCTACTATGTCGCGGTACACCGATGATGCGCCACGGCGTCCAGCGGGTGGTAGGGGAGTAGGTACGAGCGTGTAGTCTGGCATGATCCACCTCCTGATATGTTTTGGGTAGTATAAGCCTTAGCCAAGCGTTATACACGGATTTTCGTCACAGCGCTGTACGAGCGGCGACGACAGGGGGTCGACGGGCGCCGCGGGTGCGTGACAAGATAAGAATGAGAGATGAGCCAGCACACGACACGCCCCTTCCGCGTCGCCGGCGTCTTGTTCGACTTTGACGAGACGCTGACGGCTCCTGGCGCCATCGATTTCGCGGTGATCCGTCAGCGCATCGGTTGCCCGGAGGACGAGCCCATCCTCGAGTACATCGCGGCGATGTCCTCCGACGAGCAGCGCCTGCAGGCGCTCGAGGTGGTGCACGAGGTGCAGATCGGGGCAGCCGCCGCGGCGCTGCCCAACGAAGGAGCCGAGGACCTAGTGCACTGGCTGCAGGAGCGCGGCCTGCCCGTCGGGGTCCAGACGCGCAACAGCCGCAAGTCCGTGGAGCGTGCGCTGGCCAACTTCCCAGGCCTGTCCATGGACGATTTCGTCGTCGTCATCACGCGCGACGACCCGGTCCCACACAAGCCCGAGCCAGACGGCGTGCTGCAGGTCGCGCAGGTCATGGGTGTGCCGGCCGAGCAGGTGCTAGTGGTCGGGGACTACGTGTTCGACATCGAGGCGGGACGCCGAGCAGGCGCGGTCACGGCGCTGCTAGAGAACGCCGGGTCCATGACCTTGCCCGACCTGCCGGACTTCCGCATCCAGAGTCTGGCCGACGTGCCGTACATCGTGCGTATGGGCACGCCGTTGCCGGCGGGCAAGGCCCCGTCAGACTTGCTCGAGCGCTTCCTGGACGCGCTTCCGTTCGACGATCCGTCTGTGCTTATCCCGCCCAAGGTGGGGGAAGACGTCACCGTGGTCGATGCGCGTCCGGGCGGCCTCATCGCGCTGGGTGCGGACCCCGTCACCTTCACCGTCGAGGACATCGGCCGCTGGGCGCTCTTGGTGAACGCCAACGACATCGCTGTCTGTGGCGCCAAGCCGTCGTGGTTCCTGGCCACGGTGTTGCTGCCCGTGGGCAGCACGCCGTCGCAGGTGGTGGCGCTTCTGTCCAGTCTGGCAGAGGCCTGCGTGGCACAAGGCGTCACTCTCTGCGGCGGCCACACCGAGATAACCGACTCGGTGACCCGGCCGGTGGTCAGCGGCACCATGCTCGGCCTCATCGGTGAGCGTGGACTCATCGACAAGCGCGACCTGGCGCCGGGCGACGCCGTGATCCTCACCAAGCGTATCGCCGCAGAAGGCACCGCGCTTCTGGCAACCGAGATGGCCCACGAGCTCACGGCGGCGGGCCTGGAGGCCGATGAGCTGGACGCCTGCCTCGCCTTGCGCGACCTGCTCAGCATAGCGCCCGAGGCACACATAGCTCTCGAGGTACCGGGCGTGCACGCTATGCACGACGTCACCGAAGGCGGTCTCGCCACGGCCGTGAGCGAGCTGGCCTCCGTTGGCGGGCACACGGTCATCATCAACATCGCCGCCATCCCGTACTTCCCGCAGACGAGCCGGGTGTGCGAGCTCCTTGGCGTCGATCCTCTGGGGCTCATCGGCTCCGGCAGTCTCCTCATCTGCTGTGAAGGCTCGCACAGCGACGACCTGCTACAGCGACTGGCGGCGGCCGACATAGAGGCCACCGTGATAGGCACTGTCGTGCAGGGGCCGCCACAGGTCACGCTGGCGGTGCCCGTGGGCGCATCGTCCGTATGGCCCACCTTCGCTGTGGACGAGGTCGCCCGCATGCTCGGCGGCCGTCCCACCTCAGCCTGACGCGCCGCCCTGGCCGTTCCCCCTTACCGTGAGCGCGCAAGCGCTCTACAATCGTATGAGAGCGGAGCCGCGATGCGTGGCGGCGACTCGCCAGGACGGGCAAGGGGGCCAGACATGGAGAAGCTCACACAGCAGCAGGTCGACGCGGCGCTGAGCGATGCTGAGGGGTGGCAGCAGCGCGACGAGACTATCAGCAAGACGTACAGGTTCCACGATTTTGCAGGGTCTATCGACTTCGTGAACGCCATCGCCGAGGCGGCAGAGGCCATGGGCCACCATCCCGCCATCGACGTCAGGTACAACAAGGTCACGCTCACGCTGGCCACGCACGAGGTGGGCGGCGTGACCTCGGCGGACGTGGCTCTCGCGGTCGAGGCGGACCGTCGCGCGCACTGAGAGCGCGCGCCTGCAGCGGGCGTGCTAAGCTAGCGGCCCACGTGCCCTCGTAGCTCAGGGGATCAGAGCGCGCGCCTCCGGAGCGCGAGGTCGCAGGTTCGAATCCTGCCGGGGGCACCAACTTGTTGTCACTATCACAACGTTTTCCCTGTATTTCGCGCACTTCTCCTGTCCGGTCGCCTGCCCGATCGCTGCCCGAATGCAGGACGCCACGCACTCGCTCTGTCTCCGGCCTGACGTAAGATGTGCTCGTCACAGGTCGCAGCCGGAGGGCTCGTGCTTCGGGTGCGACCTCAGCAGGATAGGAACGGACAGGGCCAGAAATCTCAGGCTCAATCACCGAAGCGATTTGAGGCGAGGTCGGGATGGCGACGGGAGAGCAGCTCAAGGCACTGATCAGGTCGCACTTCAGTGACGATTCAGAGCGGTTCTTCACTTCGGCTCTGCAGATCGCTGCGCATGAAGCCGGTCGAGGACATGGCGAACTCGCCCACGACATCAGGGAGATCGTAGACAAGGCGAGGCAAACGCGCGGCGCTGCCGTACTGCGCTTTCCAAAAGAGATGCAGGGCCTTGTCCTTGCCGAAAAGCCCGACTTGCCAGTCTCTTCTCTAGTCGTCGAAGAGGCGCAGCTTCGACGAATCGAGCGGGTTCTGACCGAGTTCGAGCAGCAAGACAAGCTGAAGCAGTTCGGCCTGTCGCATCGTCGCAAGCTCCTGCTTGTCGGCCCTCCTGGTACCGGGAAGACCATGACGGCACGGATACTCGCGCACGAACTCCACCTAACGCTGTTCACCATCCAGGTCGACCGTCTTGTCACCAAGTTCATGGGCGAGACAGCCGCCAAGCTTCGGCAGATCTTCGACCTCATTCAGCAGGAAACGGGTGTCTACTTGTTCGATGAGTTCGATGCCATCGGCGGCGAACGTTCCCGAGACAATGACGTCGGTGAGATGCGTCGGGTCCTGAACGCTTTTCTGCAGTTCATCGAGCAGGATGCGTCTGACAGCCTAATTGTCGCAGCCACGAACAGTCCGGAGCTGCTGGACAGGGCGCTCTTCCGCCGATTCGATGACGTCCTCAACTACTCCGAGCCCAGTGGCGAGCAACGACGCCGGCTCATTGAGAACGTGCTTGGTGTCTTTCGACCGTCGCGTCTCGCTTGGAAGAGGGTTCTTGAGGCCAGCAACGGCCTTAGTCAGGCAGAGATCGACACCGCTTGCCGAGATGCGATCAAACACGCCGTGCTAGATGATCGTCCTCGAATCACATCCGCAGATGTACTGACCATGCTTGCCGAGCGCAGGAGGGCAAGCGCGAGGCGAAAATGACCGACTTCTTCGCTCATCTTTACCTGCCAGGCCCGACCGAGACTCACCCCTTCACCACCCCTCAAGCTGGATCGAGCAAGTTCAAGAGCCCGGCTCGCGAACGTGCCGACCACGCGGCCAAGCTGCAGCGCAAGCTCGAGGCAGCATGGGCTGCGGCAGACAAAGCCAGGGGCGTCTCACATGCCGTTCGCGGCGGCATCTACGTGGAATTCGCGAGCGAACCTGGATTCCAGCTTGTGTTCCAGAGTCTCGAAGCCATCAGCTCTGGAGTCCGATTGCTCAATGTCCCCCGTGGGGAGGTGAGCGGCGAGGAGGAGACCCTTGCGACCGTCTTCATCCCGAATGAGAAACGATCGCTCCTTCTGAGCAAGTTCGAGAGGTATGCAACAGAACAGACTCGCTCTGGCAAGCCGAAGAACGCGAAGTTGATTGAGAGCATCTCCGATATCCGCCTCGCCGTTGTCAAATCATTCTGGACGGACGATCCATCTCGCATCCCGGGCGTCGACCCAGAGTGGATAGAACTGTGGATTCGAGTGGACTCAGCCGACGCGGTACCGGATGCTAACGCGCTCTTGGACGAGCTGTCGATTGAGCATCGTGAAGAATCGCTCGAGTTCCCCGAGCGGGTCGTGCGACTGGTTCGAGCGTCCCAGGCTCAACTGGCGAGCCTGATAGAGCGTGCAGACTGGGTTGCCGAATTGAGGCTGGCAGTGCCATTGGCCAGCAGAGTGCTGGGGCTGTCGAACCGCGATCAGGCGGGTCTAGTCGAGGGCCTGCTGAAAAGATGTTCGTTCGTCGACACACCGAGTGTCTCTGTCTGTGTCTTGGACACCGGCGTGAATAGCGGACACGCACTCCTTCAGCCGGTAGTGCGCGAAGGCGACAGGCAGGCTGTGCGTGAGGAGTGGGGCTACGACGACCACCAAGGGCACGGCACCCTCATGGCCGGTACGGTTACATACGGCGATCTGCTCGATGTCATCGCGCGCGAGGAGCCGTTACTCGTTGAGCACGCTGTGGAATCCGTCAAGATTCTACCCCCGCGTGGAGACAATCCGAAAGAACTGTGGGGCGCCTTCACAACCCAAGCTGTGAGCAGAGCCGAGATCCATGCTCCTCAGCGGCGTCGCGTCATCTGCATGGCGGTCACTGCTCCCGAGGACCGTCGCGGAGGACGGCCAACCGCCTGGTCTGGAGCGGTGGATGAGCTTGCGTCAGGCTTCATGGACGGCGAGAGACGACTCGTGATTCTCTCAGCCGGAAATGCCGATCCTCAGCCTGGCTATCCAGAGGTGAACCTCACCGATGAAGTCCATGAACCCGCGCAGGCATGGAACGCGTTGACCGTCGGCGCATTCACCAACAAGACCACCCTTGATGATCCTTCGCTTGCCGGGCATATGCCGGTTGCGCCAGCCGGATGTCTCTCGCCCTTCAGCACCTGCTCCTGCACATGGTCAACGAAGTGGCCGATCAAGCAGATCGGAAGAGCGTCGTGTAGGGAAAGAGTGTAGGATAGGGTGT
>CAYMTC010000128.1:0-5957 GCA_964393265.1 uncultured Thermoleophilia bacterium | reverse complement strand
CTCGGCCATCACCGAGAGGTCGTGGCTGATGAGGATGAAGGAGAGGTCGAGCTCGGCACGCAGCTTCTCGATGAGCTCCAGGATCTGCGCCTGGACCATGACGTCGAGGGCGGTCGTGGGCTCGTCGCCGATGACCAGCTTGGGGTTGCAGGCCAGGGCCATGGCGATCATCGCCCGCTGACGCATGCCGCCGCTCATCTGGTGGGGGTACTCGTCGATGCGCTTGGGGTTGATGCCGACCAGGTCGAAGAGCTCGCGGGCGCGCTGACGGGCGGCCTTCTCGCCGATGTCCTCGTGCAGGCGGATGGGCTCGACGATCTGGTCGCCGACCTGCTTGACCGGATTGAGGGCGTTCATCGCCCCCTGGAAGATCATGCTGATCTCCTTCCAGCGGATCTTGCTCATGCCGTACTCGGTGCGCTTGGCCAGGTTGCGGCCGTCGAAGAGCACCTCGCCCGAGACGATGCGACCGTTCTCGGGCAGCAGCTTGAGCAGCGCCGTGGCAGCGGTCGTCTTGCCGCAGCCCGACTCGCCTGCCAGGCCGAGGCTCTCGCCGCGCTCGAGGGTGAAGCTGACCCCGTCGGCGGCCTTGACCCAACCGGCGGCAAGCTTGAAGTAGACCTTCAGGTCGCGCACGTCGAGCAGGCCGGGATGCTCGATGCGCGGCGCGGCCTTCTCGGCCGTTGGCTTGGTCTTGGTGGTGGCGGCCATCAGGCGTCCCTTCCTTCATCGGGGTCTGACGCCGTGCGATGGGGCAGGCCGCCCTCGGGCAAGACCATACCGTCCATCTCGACGACGGGCACCGCGCCTTCTGGGACGCCCGTGGCGACGGCCGCAGCGGCGTCTGTCTGGTCCGGCCGCTGCCCGCTCTCCTCGCGCTTGCGCAGCTTGGGATCGAGTACTTCGTCGAAGGCTGTCCCCATGAAGGTGAAGGCCAGCACGACGCAGATGATGGCGATACCGGGTGGCATGATGTACCACCATGCCGGCAGGCCCGCTGCGCCCTGGGTCCATGCATTGTGCAGCATGGTGCCCCAGGTGAAGTTGAGTGGGTCGCCCAACCCCAGGAAGGACAGCGTCGTCTCCGAGAGGATGGCGATAGCCACCACCAGCACGGTGTTAGCGAAGATCAGAGGAAAGACGTTGGGCAGGATGTGTCGCAGCATCGTGTGGAAGTTCGACGAGCCGATGGCCTTGGAGCGCTCCACGAACTGCAGCTCGCGGACCGACAGCGTCTGGCTGCGCACTACTCGCGCCGTGCCCGGCCAGCTCGTGATACCGATGATGAGGATGATCATCCAGTAGTTCTGCCCCCAGGCGGCAGCCAGCACCATGGCCAGCGGCAGCCACGGCAAGACCAGGAACCAGTCAGTGAGGCGCATGCCGATCTCGCCTCGCCAGCCCCCGTAGAAGCCACTGACGATACCGATGAGTGAGCCCAATACTGTGGATATCGCGGTGGCCAGCAAGCCGACGACGAGGCTGATGCGAGCACTCCAGATGAACTCGGCCAGGACGGAGAGGCCCTGCTCGTCGGTGCCGAACCAGTGGTAGTACGACAGGGTCGGCGACTCGAAAGCCAAACCGATCTGGGCGTTGGGAGACAGGTACGCGTGATCGGCCAGGAAGGGGGCGAGCAACGCCATGGCGACGAAGATGAGCATGATGATGAGCCCGGCCATGCCCTGCCAGCTGCCGCGGTACAGCTTCCACACCTGGCTGGTGTTCCAGACCATGAGCTCGGCCCGCTCTGGATTGGCGTCGCCCCAGGCCCACACCATGGCACCGAGAAGGGCGATGACGACCGTCTGGAAGAGCCAACCCCAGGCACCGCTGGTCTGCGTGAGACGCAAGCCCTCGCCGGAGGTGGCTGCGAAGAAGCCCCATCCGATGAGCACCGCCGCAACGAGCCACAGGACGTAGGCCACCGTATGCTTGCGAGACCGCCGCAGCCGGCTGACGGTACCGGCGGCCAACGCCGCGATGCCGAGAGCGAGCATGACCCACGCCGGGTAGCCGGCGATGGCGTCTGAGAAGAACCCGCCGATGACACTGCCGAAGCCGCTGCTGATGGGCCGGTCCTTGGGGTACGTGGCCAGCTCGAGGACCACCCACACTACCGGCGCCCAGATGAATATCCAGCGCTTGAGACGCGCGGGGGTGGTGCCGTGCTCGACGACCGGCTGAGACGGCGCTCCCGCGCTGCTGCTGGCGTTCTGCTGTGGGGCGCTCATGCTTTCACCCGCGGGTCGAGGTAGTAGTACATCAGGTCGGCGATGAGGTTGAAGATGATCACCGCCACTGCGGACAAGAGGAAGACGGCCTGCATGACCGGGTAGTCGCGGTTCATCATCGACTCATAGGCGAGCAGGCCCAGGCCTGGCCAGTTGAAGATGGACTCTGTGAGGATAGTGCCGCTCATGACGAAACCGAGGTTCATCATGACGATGGTGACCGTGGGCAACATCGCGTTGGGCACGACGTGTCCCCACAGCACTCTTCCCTCAGAGAGGCCCTTGGCCCTGGCGGTAAGGACGAAGTCCTCCTTCATGACGCCGGTGAGCGAGCTGCGCATGATGAGGTGGTACTCACCCACGTACGCGATGGCGAAGGTGCCGACAGGCAAGATCATGTGGTAGAGGACAGACCCCACCATCTGATACCAGTGGTCGAAGGTGGCCCCCGGCTCGAGCATTCGCCCGACTGGGAACCAACCTAAGTACACCGAGAAGAGCATGATGCATAAGAGGCCGAACCAGAAGGTCGGCATGGAGTAGAAGAACATGCCGAGGTTCGTGGTCCACACGTCGTACTTGCTGTTCCTTCGCCACGCGGCAAAGACACCGGTGACGTAACCGATGAGCGTGGCCAGGAGGGTCCCCGTGCCGGCCAGCAGCACCGTGGGCAGGATGCGCTCGCTGACGACCTCGGTCACCTGACGCCGCTCTTTGAACGAGAACCCGAACTCCAGCCGCACGGTGTCGTACCAGTAGTACCCGAACTGCTGCCAGAGTGGCTTGTCCAGGCGGAAGATCTTACGCTGCTTCTCGATGGCGCCAGCCTGGAAGCGACCCTTTGGCAGCAGTAGCCGCGCCGGGTCCCCTGGCATGATGCGAAACAGCACGAAGTTGAACGAGGTGACAACGATGATCGTCAACAAGGCGTTGGCGATCTTGCGAATGAAGTAACGGCGCTTGTCCACATCCCCTCAGCTCCGGCGCTCCCCGGGGCGCCTTCATTCGACCCAACCACACACAGCGACGACGGGTACCTCGGCAGAGGTCCCGACGTCAAGAGCCCGCGACTTGGATGTGCCACTTATAGCCGCTCTCTCCGGCACACGCAAGCCTGAATACTCGTCCAAACCTCCCCCTATCGCAGACCGCCTTCCCGTCAGGCAGGTCATAAGGCCTGCGCCATCGACACATGGGCGATCCTCAGCGGCGGTGACACGGCACCCGCGGACCTGCCCGCAGGCGACGCCCGGACGCGCCAGCGCGACCGCGGCGTGGCCACGCCGCGTGGAGACCGCCTCTGGCCAAAGCCACACTGAAACCACACGCGTCGCAGACCGTCGTCATCGTCTCAGGAAAGACACGGCCAGGACCGCCGAAAAGGTGATGACGCCCGAGCCGCTGACGCGTCGCCCGATAGGCGACCGCGGGTTCCCGGCAGCATGCCGTGGGGTCCACCTCCAGGCAAGCGATGCTCTTCTGATTCGGAATTCTCTAAGGCCGTGAAAGGAGGGCCTCACTGCTCTGGGTGGCGGCCGCGGAGCGAGACGACGCCGTGCCGTGCCAGCTGCGCGGTGGCGCGGAGAAGGTCCGCTCCCAAGGCGCGGGCCACGTGGCCGGCCAACGTCGGGTTCTCCCGCAGACGGCGCACGGAGTAGGCGACCGCATCACTGCCGAACGGCACGTAGATGCGAACAAGGTGACCGTCCTGGCTGAGCGTACGCGCCAGGTCGGCACGGACGCCCAGCAGCAGCTGGAACTCCCAGCTACCCTGGGGCGCGTCGCACTCATCGAGAGCAGCCAGAGCGTCGGCGACGACGGCTTCGTCGTGGCTGGCGATGCCCACGCGGCAGCCCGCGCGTAGCAGTCGTCGCAGGAGTGCGCCGAAACTGCGCCGTATGGCCTCGCGATCCTGCATCGCGACGGCCGCCGGTTCCAGGTAGACGCCCTTGCACAGCCGCACATCGGGACGTAGGTCGGCCAAGGCCGCGATATCTGCAGAGGTGCGCCACAGACGCGCCTGCAGGACGATGCCCACGTTGTCGTGACCGTCCGCGCGCAGCCGGCGGTAGAGGTCGAGGGTACCGTCCACAGTGACGGCATCTTCCATGTCCAAGCGCACGAAACGCCCGTCGGCGGCGGCGCGCTCTACGATCGGCGCCACCAAGTCGTGGCAGAGGCCCCAGTCGAAGGCACCGCCGAGTGCGCTGGGCTTGACGCTGACGCCGCAGCGAGGCACGCCGGCGGAGAGCGCGGACAGCACGCTCACGTAGGCGTCTGCTGCCCTCTGCGCAGTCGCTGGGTCGCCGACTCCCTCTCCCAGTACGTCCAGCGTGGCCGCTAGGCCGGCGTCGTTCAGCCGCCGTACCACCGCCAGCGCCTCCGCCTGAGTCTCGCCGCCGATGTACGGCGCCGCGAGACCTCGTACCACCGCGGCAGGCACAAGCGGCAGGGCGGCCGCCACGGCGCGGTCGACGATGTCAGCCTGTGCCATCGCCGCCGCCGGCCCGTAGCGCCCCGCCCGCGGCAGGTGGCACCTGGTCGTGCGGGCGGGGTGTGACATTCCGGCTGGCCGACACCAGATCGGTCACACGGTCGAGTGGAAGTGCGTAGGCGACGTTCCCGTCGCGGCCGACGGTGGTGGACGCAGCGCAGAGCGCGTTCAGCACGCACTCGGCGGTGGCATCGACCGCGGCCTCGAAGAGAGGACCCACGGCATCATTGCCCACCGTCGCGATGTCGAGTGGACGCAGACTCTCCCGCGGCACTCGTGTGGCCGTTGAGAAGGCCAGCATGATCTCCCCGCTGCCGTCCGAGGCAAAGGACCCGGTCGCCGCCAGCCCGAGCGAGCATCGGGCCGCCATCCGCGCACACAGACGGGCGGTGAGCGGCGCATCGGTAGCCAGGACGACGATGCAGGAACCCTCGTTGTGCCCGGCCGGCTGGGCATCGGCATTCACCGGCATGAGGTCAGGGATGCTGACCCCGACCGGGACACCAGCTACGGTGAGCCTGTGTCGCTCGCCGAAGTTGCACAGGGCGAGCACACCGACGGTGAAGGTGAGGCCGTAGACCTGGACACACCGCGACGATGTGCCGATGCCACCCTTGAAGTCGTAGCAGGTCATCCCCGTGCCGGCGCCCACGCATCCCTCGGCGACCGGCTGATGGTCCTCTGCACCGGCCGCTGCGTCCAGTGCAGCGCTGACGTGCTCCGCTCGCACGTGCATGCCGCGCATGTCGTTGAGGAGGCTGTCGTCACACTCGCCCACCACAGGCATGCACGCGTCTTCCACGCCCAGACGTGCGTCGCGCGCCATCATCCAGCGCACGGTGGCGTCGTAGACGTGACCGACGGCCTGTGAATTCGTCAGCAGGATCGGCGTCTCGAGAAGCCCCCACTCACGGATAGCCGTGCTGCCGACGAGCTCACCCACCCCGTTGGCCACGTGCACCCCGGCGATGACGCGCTCGTGGAAGAGGTCGCCCCCGTGTGCAAGGATCGCGGTGACGCCCGTACGAGCGGGCCCCTGACCGCGCGGTAGACCGGGCGTGCCCCACGACACGGTACAGTGTCCCACTCTGACGCCCGGCACGTCGGTGATGGCATTCAGCGGCCCCGGCGGAAGGGCCCCGATGGTGAGCCCCAGGTCGCGGCCCCTGGCACGTGCATCGGACTCGACGGCCAGTCATTCCTCCCGGAGTCACACCAGGGGCGGGCGG
>CAYMTC010000127.1:0-5959 GCA_964393265.1 uncultured Thermoleophilia bacterium | reverse complement strand
CTTGACCTCTCGCTGCCGGACTGTGCGGGCTTCGAGCTCGCCGGTCGCCTGGCGCTGGATGCGCCGGAGGTGCCGGTACTCTTCCTCAGCCCGCCGGACGGGACGTCAGAGCTGGCGCGCGGGCTGGCACTCTCCGGAGGCGCGGCGCTGACATTACCGGCGAGCGCCGAGACGTTGGACGCGTGCCTCGCCGGCATCCTCATCGACCGCGCAGCGGCAGATGACGATCGATCAGCGGTGGCAAGCCCGGCGGTCGAGAACGCGCTGGACCCTCTCGCCGCGGTCGCCTGGCGTGAAGCAGCCTCGCTCAGCCCGGGCGACGCGGCGCGGGCCGCGATAAGAACCGACTGCCGGCGGCGATGAACCGCCAGAGGCGGTCGTCGCCGCCTACGCCGATGCGCGTCGTGGCCGTGGTCTCTGGCGCGCCTCGCGACCAGGAACGGACGTCCGTGGGGTCCGCCCCTGGCCGCGCCGTGACGATGACCGGCGCTCGCCAGGCCGGCAGGCCGTTCTGCTCGCGCCCGAGACCGAGCGCCTGGGTCAGCTTGGCGGGTCCACTGCAGAGAGCGCGCGGATCGCTGCTGTCCACTCCGCGTCGGCGCGCCATGACGGCGAGATGCGCCGTGGGCTCCAGCGCGCGTAGCAGGACCGCGGCAGCGCGGCCCTCTTCCTCACAAACGAGGTTCGCGCAGAAGTGCATGCCGTAGGTGAAGTACACGTACAGATGGCCCGGCGGGCCGAACATGACTGCGTTGCGCGCCGTACGACCGCGGAAGCCGTGGCAGCAGGGGTCGTCGTGCGCGTAGGCCTCCGTCTCCACGATGACCCCTCCAGCGCCCTCATGGAAGAAGGCACACCCCAGCAGGTCGCGGGCCACCTGCAGCACAGGCCGGTCGTAGAACGCTTCGGGAAGCACGCGATCGTGGGATGCCATGGGCGCGAGTGACTCGATGGCCACAGGGTCGCCGCTCCCCGACGTGTGACGGCCCGGGCTCACCGCACCGCGTCGAGCCAGCCGCGCGCCTGGGTCAACTGCTCCCGGACACGCTCGGGCGCGCTGCCCCCCGCTGTCCGCTTGGCACACAGCGACGCGCGCGGGTCGCGCAGCGAGCGGAACGAGTCGTCCAGGCGCGGCGAGAGGGCAGCGAGCTCGGATGTGGGCACCTCGAAGACGTCGCAGCCGAGCTCGTCGGCACGCCGCACCAGCGCTCCCACGACCTGATGGGCGACACGGAATGGCAGACCACCGTGGACCAAGTGGTCGGCGATGTCGGTGGCCAACAGAGCGCTCTCGCAGGCCGCAGCCATACGCTCGGTACGGTACTCCACGCCGCGCAGCAGCCCCACCACTACAGGCAGAAGGTCGTCGACACAGTCCACAGCATCGAACAGGTAGCGCTTGTCCTCACGCAGATCGGTGTTATAGGTGAGCGGCAGGCCGTGGAGCACGCCAAGCAGGCCGCTGAGGGCTGCGGCCAGCCGCGGCGCCGCGGCGCGCATGAGCTCGGCGGCATCGGGGTTGCGCTTCTGCGGCATGATGCTGGAGCCTCCGCTGTACGCATCCGGCAGACGGACGAAGTGGAACTCTGCCGTCGACCAGAGGACCAGCTCGCCACCCAGGCGGCTGAGGTGCGCGCCCAGCACAGCGGCCCACGCCAGGTAGTCCAGCACGAAGTCGCGGTCGGCGACGGCGTCCAGCGAGTTCTCGACGAGATCCCCGAACCCAAGTCGCTCCGCCACAGCCTCACGGTCGATGGCGAAGTTGACGCCCACCGCGGCCCCGGCGCCGAGAGGCAGGCTCATGCAGGCGGCCTGGACGCGAGCGAGGCGCTCACGGTCGCGCGCGAGCATCCAGAAGTAGGCCAGCAGGTGGTGAGCCAGCGACGTGACTTGGGCACGCTGCAGATGCGTGTACGACGGAAGCAGCGTCTCGACGTGCTCCTGCGCGCGCTGCACCAGCACCTCCTGTACCTCCCGCAGGAGGTCTGACTGGCGCTGCACGACCCGCCGCAGGTGCAGCCGCACATCGGTCACCACCTGGTCGTTCCGGCTGCGCCCCGTGTGCAACTTAGCGCCAGCGTCGCCCACCAGCTCAGTGAGGCGCCGCTCGATGGCCATGTGCACGTCTTCGTCCTCGTCGCTGGGCAAGAACACGCCGGCCTCGATCTCGTCGGCGACTCGATCCAGGCCTTCGAGGACGGCTTGAAGATCGGCGGCGCTCAGCACGCCGGCGCCGACCAGCGCCTCGGCGTGCGCCCGACTCCCCTCGATGTCCTCGCGCCAGAGTCGCCAGTCCAGCGCCAGCGAGGAGTTGAGGTGGATGAAGGCAGGATGGCGTGCGTCGCTGAAGCGACCCGACCGCGCCACTGTCATGACTCGCGGACCTCCATGTCGATAGCCTATCGCCTCCGCAGCGCTGACACCCGCTGTGTCGCCGGACAGCCGTGTGGATGCAGCGACGCTGTGAAGCGCTGGAGGCGGGCGGGGCATGTCGCCCCGTCCGGCTCCAACGGCGCCTAGGCGGTCGTCGCCGTCGCCTGCTGCTTGCCGACCCGCGCCCACACCTCGATGGGCAGGCCCCACAGCTCGATGAAGCCCTGCGCGGCGGCGTGCGAGAACTCGTCCTCGCCCGTGTAAGTCACGAGCTTGTAGTTGTAGACGCTGTTGGGCGACGTACGCCCTTCCGGCACGCACGTACCCTTGTAGTACTTGAGGCGGATGGTGCCGGTGACCCGCTCCTGCGTGCTGTACAGGAACGCCTTGCACGCGTCCGTGAGCGGATCGAACCACTGGCCCTCGTAGACCATGTCGGCCAGCTTCTGCTCGATGGTGCGCTTGAAGTGGATGAGGTCCCTGGTGAGGACCATGTCCTCCAGCTCCTTGTGCGCCGTGATGAGCGCCAAGGCGCCGGGGACCTCGTAGATCTCGCGGCTCTTGATACCCACTAGACGATTCTCGATCATGTCGACGCGGCCAAAGCCGTGCGCACAGCCGATAGCGTCGATCGCCTCGATGAGCTCCACCAGCGGCATCCGCTCACCGTCGATGGCCACCGGTACGCCGCTCTCGAAGTCGACGTGCACGATCTGCGGTTCGTCGGGCGCCTGCTGCGGGGAGACGGTGAACTGGTAGGCGTCCTCCGGCGGAGCGACCCACGGATCTTCGAGGAGTCCGCACTCGTTGGAGCGCCCCCACAGGTTCTCATCGATGGAGTAGGGGCTCTTCTTGGTGAGAGGCAGCGGGATGTTGCGAGCCGCGACGTAGTCCAAGAGCTCCTCGCGGCTCATGCCCCACTCCCGCGCCGGCCCAAGGATCTGGAGGGTCGGATCGAGACCGCGTACGCCGATCTCGATCCGCACCTGGTCGTTGCCCTTCGCCGTGCAGCCGTGCGCGACCGCGCTGGCGCCGTACTCGTGAGCCTTCTCGACGAGCTTCTTGGCGATCAACGGCCGCGACAGCGCCGAGACCAGCGGATACTTGTCCTCGTAGAGAGCATTGGCCATGAGCGCCGGCAGACAGTATTCGTGCGCGAACTCCTCCTTGGCGTCGACAGCCATGGCGTCCACGGCACCAGCGGCCAGCGCACGCTCCACTAGCGCCGGCACGTCTTTCATACGACCCACATCGACCAGGCAGGCGATGACGTCGTAGCCGTGGTTCTCCTTGATCCACGGGATGAGCGCCGACGTGTCGAGACCGCCGGAGTACGCAAGGATGACGGACTTACTCATGTGGTGCTTCCTTTCGGTAAGACGCGAGCGCGGCGACGCGCTCGCCGTGGAGACGTGAGGTCAACAGGCCAGCGGCGCCACGCATTGTGCACGGGGTAGCTGCCTGAGAATGAGGATTCGTCGAGCCAGGCCCCCATGACCTGACGTACCGCCGGGCGTGAGCCTGCGAGAGCCGACCCGGCTGCGGGCGAGCAAGCCCGCTGACGACGTGAACGAGCAGGAGCGCCGGCTAGCCGCGTAGGCGGGAGTCAGATACCCCGCAAACGGTCGACGTAGCTCTTGATGGCCTGCGCCGTAGACACGTCCCGCGTGATAGCGACGAACGTGTCGTCCCCGGCCAGCGTGCCGATGATGTCCGAGTGATTGAGGTTGTCCAGCGCCCGCGCCACCGTGGACGCCGTCCCGATCTCGCAGCGCACCACGACGAGGTTCTGCGCCACCGCCGTCATGAGGCAGAAGTCGTGCAGCACATGGCTGGCTGCCTGTTCGGGATTGCGCGGATGCTCGCGCAGTGACATGACGTACCGAGGACGGCCCAGATGCGTGCGGACCTTCTGCAAGTCCAGCTCTCGGATGTCGCGTGAGACAGTGGCCTGCGTCACCTCGCAGCCCAACGCACGCAGAGCGTTGACCAACTCGCGCTGCGTGCCGATCTCCCGCTGCGCGACCACCGTCTGGATAAGCCTTTGACGATCCGCCTTGTCCATGTGGCCGGTGTGACCCATGACCGTCACCTCGTCCCTCACAGCCATGCTGACTGACCGCCTCCTGCGAGCGTGCATTCGCACGCGTCGCCTCGCTGCCGATGCATAGATTACACAGCATCGCGCAGCGACTATGCAAGTACGGCGAGCTCATCACACGACGATCTTGGTCCCGCAGCCGGCGTCGGTGAGCACCTCGAGCAGAAGCGCATGCTCCACGCGGCCATCGATGATGTGGGCGCTCGTCACGCCGGACTCGAGCGCCCGCCGGGCGGCGATCAGCTGCGGCTCGACGTCGGCGGTGACCCGCCCGGCGGCCATCAGCGCGCCGACCCCGGCCAGACTGAGCTCGCTGACGATCACGGTCTCGTGGGGCTGCTCGACGCACACGCCGCCTGCGTCATTCATGAGGACGAGCTTCTCGGCACCCAGAGCGGCTGCCAACTCACCGGCCAAGGAGACCGGCGACGTGATGCCATTGGCCGGGACAGCTACCACCGGCACCTTCTCCTCCGCCAGCTCCGCCGGGATGGCTGCCACCGTAGGCGGCGGCGAGACGGTGACAGCGCCTTGTTCTTCGATGAGCGCGGCGAAACCATGGGCGTCGGCTTCGCTCTCTATCACGACCGGCTGCATGCCGACCATGCGCAGCAGAGCGATGTCGGCGGCCAGGAGCTCGCGAAGACGTGGCGAGCGCGCGGTCACCCCGTCGGGCTGGATGACCATGACCTTGCCCCAGAAGCGGCGGATCCAGGGCATGGCTTCTATAAGGGTCTGTACAGTCTTGAGCTGCTTCACGGTCATGACTTGACTCCCGTGTGGGGGACGGCGGACGGACTCAGGGGCCGTCCCCAGCAGCGCAGCGGATGAGGCGGAGTGATGAGTGGACCAGCGACGCGTCAGCGTGTGGTCTGCCGCCCGGCCGTCCGCACTGTGGGGACGGCCGAGGCTCGCACACGGCGACGGAGAGCGACGCGGCTGCCGGCCGCGCGCTGTGCGAGAAGGATATCTCCGATGCAGTGGCGCATAGTCCGCAGCAGTATAGGTGCTCTATCGCACGCATGCAACTAGCAGGAGGGCTAGACTGCATATCATGCAGTATTAGGAGCGGCCTGACTGTTCAGCGAAGCACGATCCGGGTCTTCCCCAGCTACTCCGTCGACCCCGATCAGCGCACTACCTTCGTCCCACACCCCGCGTCCGTGAGGATCTCAAGGAGCAGCGCGTGCTCCACCCGCCCGTCGACCACGTGTGCACTGCCCACGCCGCCCTCCAGGGCGGAGCGCACAGCGGCCAGCTTGGGCAGCATGCCCCCGCTCACCGCCCCACTCGCCTCAAGCTCCTCCAGGTCGGCCAGGCGGCACTCGGCGATGACGTCCGGCATGGTGCCCTCGGCTGACGAGCGCCCGTCGGCGGGAGGTCGTCGCAGGATGCCCGGCACGTCGGTGAGCAGCAGGAGCTTCTCGGCCTGGAGCTCGGCTGCCACCGCCGCCGCGCCAGTGTCAGCGTTGATGTTGTAGGCGG
>CAYMTC010000126.1:0-5961 GCA_964393265.1 uncultured Thermoleophilia bacterium | reverse complement strand
ACACCCTATCCTACACTCTTTCCCTACACGACGCTCTTCCGATCTCAAGATCGTCTTGGCCTGCGGCCCTGGACACCGGTGGTTCGGCCGTCACGACATCAGTCTCGACGAGCTCATGTCCGAGCCGCACATCGTGCAGCAGCGCGGCGCCGGTCTGCGCAGCGTGGTAGAGGAGCGACTGCGACTGGCGGGCGCACGCCCCGAGGACCTGCCGGTGACCATGGAGATCGGCCTCATGGAATCGGCTAAGCAAGCGGCCATCGCGGGCGCCGGGGTGACCTTCCTGAGCCACTGGGCAGTGGCCGGCGAGGTCAAGCAGGGCCGCCTCTGCACCATCGATGTCGCGGGCCTGGACCTCACGCGAGAGCTGTACACCGTCCGCTCCCGCGTCCGCGTGCTCTCACGGGCTGCGACGGTCCTGCTCGAGTTCTTCCAGACCGAGCGCGAGCAAGGCCGCCTCTGACCACCGCTGGGGCCACCCTAGCCTCGCGCGAGCGACTCCAGCACTCATCCTCCTCAGAACGTCCTCGCGCTTGACGGTCGCCTCTGTTGGGACTAGTCTGCGACCCACCAGTCAGCAAATCGCTGCTATAAGCGATATGCATACCTCCCCGCCCCCACGTTGGGCCCAATAGATAAGGAGACGGCATGAAGGTCGCGGCAAGTCCGGACGAGGTCCACGAGCTCGTCCAGAATCTGAACTTCAAAGAGAAGGTGGAGCGCTCGCTCGACATGATCGCCGACGCACGGCGTGAGTTCGGCGACGGCCTCGTCGTAGCCAACAGTCTTGGCAAGGACTCCTGCGTGGTCTGGGATCTGGCTAAGAGGGTAGACCCGAAGATCCGCGGCTTCATCGTCACCACGCGCTTCAAGCCGGCCGCCACCAAGCAGTTCATGAGAGAGGTCGTCGAGCGCTACCCGGAGATCCGCATCTATCAGAACGACGAGCCGATCCCCGACCAGCTCTACAAGACAGACCCTGACAGGTGCTGCGATCTCCTCAAGGTCAAGCCGGTACGCTGGGCCATCGAGGAGATGGGCGTCAGCTGCTGGGTCACCGGCCTCCGGTGCACCGAGGGCCGCACGCGTACCGACTTCCTCGAGTATGAGGAGCGCGACGCCGGCCTCATCAAGCTCAACCCCATCCTGCCCTGGCAGGAGCGCGAAGTCTGGGAGTATCTGGCGCTCTACCAGGTGCCGGTGAACCCGCTGTACGGCGAGGGCTACCGCTCGCTCGGCTGCGAGCCGTGCACGCACCTCACCACCGGCGTCAACGAGCGCGATGGCCGCTGGATGGACACGAGCAAATGCGGCGGCGAGTGCGGCATCCACACACGGCCCCTGAAGGGCAGCCTGCAGATCTGACACGGACCCGCTCGCGCCCCACTCAGGAACGGTAGGGACGCGTGGCCTCGCAAGGGCCACTCGAAGCTGAGTCCGCTCTCGGCCGGCGCCACGGCCAAGCCCTGGCGCCGGCCCGGACGGTCCTCGGACTCACGGTGCCCGCCTGGGCTTGGCGCGGGCGCTGGGTCTTGGCGTCGGCCGTATGGGGTGTCGTCGCCGTCATCCTGTACCTGACGCCGTTGGGGCCACACATGAACCCCTACCTCAGCCTCACCGGTGTGCTGGTCGGGTTCCTGGTGGGCCTCACCGGCATGGGGGGTGGGGCGCTCATGACCCCCGTGCTGATCTTCTTCTTCGGGTTCGCGCCCACCACGGCCATCGGCACAGACATCACCTACGCGGCGGTGACGAAGGCCTTTGGGTCATGGCGCCACTTCCGCCAGGGCACCGTCGACCGGCCGCTGGCCCTCTGGCTGGCCCTCGGCAGCGTCCCGGCTGGCCTGCTGGGCGCCTTCGCGGTCGACTTCCTCAAGCACCACCACGCCGACATGGTCGACCACGTCCTCTACATCGCGATCGGCAGCGCGCTCATCATCGTCGGCATACTCTTGGTGGTGCGCGTGCTCATGAAGATCGACCAGCAGCGCCCGCTTGAGGACATCCGCCTCACACCCAGAGGCAAGCTGGTGACCGTCGCCGTAGGTGCTGCTGCCGGCTTCATCATCGGCCTCACCTCGGTGGGGAGCGGCACCCTCCTGGCGATGGTGCTCATCCTCTTCTACCCGCTGGCCATGTCGCGAGTAGTAGGCACCGACGTCTTCCACTCGCTGCTGCTGCTCAGCGCCACAGGCATCGCGCAGATACGCTTCGGCAACGTGGAGCTGTACATGGTCGGCGCTCTCTTGCTCGGCTCCATCCCGGGGGTCATCGTGGGCTCTCGCCTCACCCTGCGCATCTCCACGAAGTGGCTCCGTCTCATCCTTGCTCTCGTGCTCCTGACCAGCGGGATCGCGATGCTCTGGAGGACCTGAGCGAGGTAGCGACTCCGCGGCCGGGGAGCGCCTGGTGCTGTGCAGGCGTGGTATCCTCTCTGCTCTGGAGCCTACGCCGGCGAGCGCACACGCCCCATGCTCGTGCTCACCGGCATGCTTCCTTGACCTGCACGCGACGGGGAGGCCGCGCTGAAGCACCGGTTCCTCATCGGCTGGCATCGTCTCTGGCAGCCCCTCTGCGATGCCGCACTCGTCTCTGCAGCGTTGTGGCTCGCGTTCCAGCTGCGGTTCGACTTCCTCCCCCCGGCTCGCTACGACCACCTGTTCTGGACGGTGTTCCCATGGGTCGTAGGCGTACAGCTGGCCGTGTTCCTAGTCATGGGCCTCTACAACAAGTGGTGGCGGTACAGCGGCATACGCGACCTGGCGCACATCGTGCAGGCCACCGCCGTCGGCGAGGTGGTGGCCGTGCTCACGGCCGTCCTGGTCGCGCGCTACCTGCAGCCGCCGCTGTTCTCCCGCTACGGCATCAACGTCGCCGTTGAGACCCTGCCCTACGGCGTCATCGCGTTCGACTTCGTCCTCAGCCTGATGCTTCTCGGCGGCGCCAGGCTCATCGCCCGCATCGCGTGGGAGCGTCCGTGGCGCCGCGACGCCAATCGCGACCGCACCAAGGTGCTTGTGGTCGGCGCCGGAGACGCCGGCGAGCTCGTCATCCGTGAGATGCTCAAGACCCGCCAGATCAGGTACCGGCCGGTGGGGCTGGTCGACGACGATCCGCGCAAGAGGAACCTCCACATCCACGGTATCCGCGTCGTAGGCACCACCCGGCGGCTGCCGCAGCTCGTCGAGGAGCACGCCGCCGACGAAGTCATCATCGCCATGCCATCCATCTCCGGGCGCATCGTCCAGGACATCGTCAGCATGTGTAAGAAGGCCAATGTCAGCGTGAAGACGCTGCCCGGCGTCTACGAGCTCATCAAGGGTTCCGTCACCATCGAGCAGCTGCGTGAGGTGCAGGTCGAGGACATCCTTGGCCGCGGCGAGATCACACTCGACATGGACGACGTCGCCGACGGTATCCGCGGCTCCACCGTCATGGTGACGGGCGCCGGAGGCTCCATCGGCAGCGAACTCTGCCGTCAGATCGCCTCCATGAACCCGCGCCGACTGCTCCTCGTCGACCACGCCGAGGACAACCTCTTCACCATCCACCACGAACTCGAAGCAGAGCGCATGGTCCAGAACGCGCTCCCGTTCGTGGCAGACATCAAAGACCGCGACACGATCCGTGGCATCTTCGAGCAGCAACGCCCTCAGATGGTGTTCCATGCAGCCGCGTACAAGCACGTGCCCATGATGGAGTACAACCCGCGCCAGGCCTTCAAGAACAACACGTTCGCCACACTCACGTTGGTGCAGACCGCTATCGACTACGAGGTGGAGCGGTTCGTGTTCATCTCCACCGACAAGGCGGTGGAGCCGCAGACTGTCATGGGCACCAGCAAGGCGCTCGCCGAGCGCCTCGTGGAGAGCATCGCTCGTGAGCAGCGGGTCACCAAGCTCATGTCTGTGCGCTTCGGGAACGTCCTCGGCTCCAGCGGCAGCGTCGTCCCCATCTTCAAGAGGCAGATCGCCGCGGGAGGGCCAGTCACCGTCACAGACGAGCGCATGACCCGCTTCTTCATGACCATCCCCGAGGCTGCTCGGCTCGTGCTGCAGGCCGGGCTCATGGGCGCCGGGGGCGAGATCTTCGTGCTGGACATGGGCGACCCCGTCCGCATCATCGACCTCGCCCGTGACATGATCCGCCTCAGCGGCCTCGACCCCGACAAGGACATCGGCATCGAGATCACCGGTGTACGCCCCGGCGAGAAGCTCGACGAGCAGCTCTTCGACCAGGTGGAAGAGGTCGGGCACACCCTGCACCCCAAGATCATGACCGCGACGCGCACGCCCATCCCTTGGGACATCCTGGCACGCGATCTGGACCGCATCAGCGAGGCTCTCGACCGCGGCGACATCGAGGCCGCCCTCCAGGCCGCGCGTGTCATCGTACGACCTACCGCCGTGCCCAGCGTCCCTTGGGTCTCCGACTGATCGCCCGTGGAGATGCAGCCTGACGGCCGCGCGAGCCGTTCCCAGTCCTCCGCATCCGTACCCACCCGCCGCAGCGCCTTCCGCCGCGAGTGCCCATCGTGACCCTCGTCTGGCTCGCCAAGATCTGCCTCATGGTCGTGCTCGGCACGTACCTGCCCCTGTTCCTTGGCGTCGCCCGGTTCCGCAGACCTCTCGCCGTCACTCTCGTTGCGGCCACGCTCGCCACGCTGGGACTCTCGGCAGCGGCCCTCGCGGACGGCGACCAGACCGCGCCCTTGGCCGGCCTGAGTCTTGGCATCATGGCTGGCGGCATCGCGGTCGGCTTCGTTTCAGTGAGCGGCCTAGCCTGGCTGGCCTGGCGCTTCCCAGGCTGGGCGCTACCCATCGCCGTCGCGGTAGCGCCCCTGCGTGTGCCACTGCCCATCGGCGACGAGACGTTCCAGGCGCTTGTACCCCTGTACCTCTGCATACTCGCCGTCCTCATCGCCGAGGTCGTCGTCCGCGACAGACTGCGGCCTCCGCCGGCCACGTCGCGCGACTCAGCGCGTGTCACGTTGGCCATCCTCATCGGCCTCGTCGGCGTCTCCGCGCTCTGGGCCGGACTCGACCACGCACCGACTGATCGGGCGTTCGCGGCAGCGCTGGTAGAGATCGTCGCTTTCTACCTGCCCTTTGGCCTCCTGTTCGCTCTGGCGTGGCGGTACATCGCATCGTCCCAGGCGCTCGGGCGGATCATGAGCGCGGTGGTCGCGATGGGCACCGTGCTGGCCGCCGTGGGCGTGGTGCAGTACTTCGCTCGCTTCACGATCCTCAACCGCGAGACCATCTTGCGTGAACTGGAGTTGGGCCACGGCTTCCGCATCAACTCCCTGCTGTGGGACCCCAACATGCTGAGTCGGTACCTCCTGGTCGTCATCGTGTTCGCGGCGGCCCTCGCGACCGTCAGACCAAAGCAGCGGCTGTGGCTCTGCGTGTGTGCCGGCCTCGCGGCCACGGCCGACGCCCTCACGTTCTCGCGTGCCGGCTGGGCGCTGCTCGTGCTGGCTGCCGTCCTCTTCGCGCTGGCCGTCTTCCGCAGCCGCAAGCTCGTCGTCATAGTCGTGTCGGCCGTCGTTCTCATCGGCGGGCTGGCAGCCGTGGTCAGCGTGCGTGACACGCATATCACTCTCGGCAAGTTGAGCAACCCCTGGGGCATCAACAGGCTCACGGGCGGCAGGTACTACCTCGCGCGATCCGGCCTCGAGATGGCCGCCGCGCATCCGCTCACAGGTGTGGGGACCGGCAACTTCTCGCTGGCCTACGAAGACTTCCGCGACCGCCATGCCGGGCCCCGACTCAAAGAGAGCCACACCACACCCATCACGCTCTTGGCCGAGGGGGGGATACCTGTAGGACTCGCCTACGTCGCCGTGATACTGGCCTTGGGGTTCGCGTCCGTGCGGGCGGTGCGTGGCTCCCCAGACCGCACCGCCCGTGCCCTGATGGCGGCGATCGCGGCCGTACTCACCGCGATCGCCCTCCACAG
>CAYMTC010000125.1:0-5989 GCA_964393265.1 uncultured Thermoleophilia bacterium | reverse complement strand
GAGATAATGAGCGGTGACTGGAGTTCAGACGTGTGCTCTTCCGATCTGAGTAGAACTCGCAGTAGTCACAGCGAGCCCGGCAAAACGGAACGTGGAGGTAAACGTGAGACGGTGCTGCCGCGACGACACTCACCCTAGTGCTCCGAGGCGGCGCCCACCCCTACTTCTCCGCGTCGTCGTCGATCTCAAGGACGGCGAGGAAGGCGTCCTGTGGCACCTCGACCGCACCGAGCTGTTTCATACGCTTCTTGCCCGCCTTCTGCTTCTCCAGCAGCTTGCGCTTACGGGTGATGTCGCCGCCGTAGCACTTGGCTAGCACGTCCTTGCGACGGGCCTTGACCGACTCACGGGCGATGACTTTGTTGCCTATGGCCGCCTGGACGGCCACCTCGAACAACTGCCGCGGGATCTTCTGGCGCAGCTTCTGCACCAGAGCCTTGCCACGCTGCTGCGCCCTCTCGCGAGGGACGATCAATGAAAGAGCGTCCACGGGATCGCCGGCCAGCAAGATGTCGAGCTTGACCAAGTCGCTCTGGCGATACCTGTCAAGCTCGTAGTCCAGTGAGGCATAGCCGCGGCTACGGCTCTTGAGCTGGTCGAAGAAGTCGAGCACGATCTCGCCGAGCGGCAGGCGATAGTGCATCTCCACACGCTCGGGCGAGAGGTACTTCATGTCGACGAAGTCCGCCCGCCGCCCCTGGCAGAGCTCCATCATGGCGCCCACGTGCTCGGTGGGAACCACGATGCTGGCCGCCACGTATGGCTCCTCGATGCGCTCCAGACGCGCTACGTCGGGCATGTCGGCGGGGTTGCGTACGGTGACCATACTGCCATCTGTGAGGTAGGCGTGGTACTCGACGTTGGGCGTGGTGGCCAGCAGCTCCAAGCCGTACTCACGTTCCAGACGCTCCCTGATGATGTCCATGTGGAGCAGACCCAGGAACCCCACCCGGAAGCCGAACCCCAGCGCCTGGCTACTCTCGGGCTCGTAGCTGAGCGCCGCGTCGTTGAGCTTGAGCTTGTCCAGGGCGTCACGCAGCTCGGAGAACCGGTGCTCCTCCAAGGGGAACAGGCCGCAGAACACCATGGGGTGCACGACCTTGTATCCGGGCAGCGCGGCCGTCGCCGGCCGTGCCCGGCTGGTCACCGTGTCACCGACGCGCACGTGGGAGACATCCTTGATACCGGTGATCATGTACCCCACCTCGCCGGTCTGCAGCTGCTCGCACGGGGTCATCTCGGGGCTGAAGTAACCCAGTTCCTCGACCTCGGCGCGCTCGCCGGTGCCCATCATCTCGATGAGGTCGCGGCGCGAGAAAGCGCCGTCGACCACGCGGACGTACGCGACCACACCTCGGTACTGGTCGTACTCGCTGTCGAAGATGAGCGCCCGCGGTGATGCGGCTGCATCGCCTTGGGGTGCCGGCGTGCGCGCGACCACAGCCTCGAGTACGTCTTCGACACCCTGCCCCGTCTTGGCCGACACGGCGAGGACCTCATCCGCCTCGGCCCCGGTGAGCTCATGCAGTTCCAGCTGCGCCTCGGCCACGTCGCTTGCCGGCAGGTCGATCTTGTTGAGCACCGGGATGAGCTCCAGGTCGTTGTCGACCGCCAGGTACGCATTGGCGACCGTCTGGGCCTCGACACCCTGCGTGGCATCGACCACCAGAACGGCGCTCTCGCACGCCGCCAGCGCTCGCGAGACCTCGTAGCTGAAGTCCACATGACCCGGCGTGTCGATGAGGTTGAGTTGGTAGGCGTGGCCGTCGCGAGCGCGGTAGACCATCCGCACGGCCTGCGCCTTGATGGTGATGCCGCGCTCGCGCTCCAGGTCCATGCGGTCCAGCAGCTGTTCGCGCATGTCGCGCGACGCCACCGTCCCGGTGAGCTCGAGCATGCGGTCGGCGAGCGTGCTCTTGCCGTGGTCGATGTGCGCGATGATGCTGAAGTTGCGTATGCGGTCGAGCGCTGTCATGGCAAACGGCGATGCTAGCACGCCACGCGGCCGCCGCCGACCGCAGGCCTAGCGATCATCGACGAGGCGCGGCCGCACGTCACCGCCGCCACGGGGCCGCACGTCACCGCCGCGGCGCCTCGTCCGAGTCCAGTCCCACATCCGGCCGAGCTGGCGGCAGCGGCTCATCGCCGGGCGGCGCGTCGCCGGCGACGGCTGGCAACGGCCGTCGACGGCGCACCATACTGCGCAGCAAGTCGACGTCCTCCAGGCGCAGCAGCTTGGCCAGCGACACGTACACCGCGCCGCCGACTAGGACGAGCGCCAGCGCCACCGCCACCTGCGCCGCGATGCCGCGGGCGAAGAAGCCTTCTGTGAGCCGCCAGATGCCCCAGCTGACGCCCCCCGACCCGGCGGCACAGATCGCCATCCTGGCGACCGACCAGGCGAGCGCCCTGCCAGCCATTCCTCTGATCTGTCGTCGCATGAGGACAGCCAGCGCCACGAAGTTCCACGTGGCGACGATGGACGTAGCCAGGGTGATGCCGGCGACGCCGTACGGTTTGTAGAGGAGCCAGTCCAACAGCGCGTTGAGGGCGAGATTGAAGAGGCTCACCCACATGGGCAGCCACGGCCGCTGCAGGCTCTGGAAGCCGCGGTTCAGGATGATGTTGCCGTTGGCGAACAGCATGCCCACCGAGTACATGGCGAGCGCTGCCGACACACGCACCGTGTCCTCAGCCTCGAAGATGCCGTGCTGGTAGATGAGACTGACGAACACCTGCGGCATGGCGACGAACCACACCACGAACGGCAGCGTGATGAAGAAGACCTGCCGCACCCCACCGGCCAGGGTCTGACGGAAGCTGGAGAGGTCATCCAGTGCGGCAAAGCGGCTCATCGACGGGAACAGCACCGTCCCGATGGCTATCGCGAACACCCCCTGCGGCAGTTGGTAGACGCGGAAGGCATAGTAGAGGTCGGCCGGCGCCGCTTCACTGACCAGTGCAGCGAAAGCCTGGCTCACGAGAGCATTGAAGTTGAGGATGCCCAAAGCCATGGTGACCGGGATCATCAGGATGAGCGTCCGCTTGAGCGCCGGGTCCTTCAAGTCCACTCGCAGGCGGAACCGGAAGTCGAGCCTGCGCAGAGGTATCAGGAGGAGGAGCAGCTCGGCCACTGTGCCGACGACGTTGCCCCACACCAGGGCCCAGATCCCGATGCGCTCGGCCAGGAACACCAGGAAGATGATGATGACCACGTTCCAGACGACCGAGATCACCGCGGGCATGGTGAACCGTTCGTAGGAGTACAGGACGCCGATGACCACCCCCGCTGTGCACAGCAACACCACCGTGGGCATGACCGCATCGGTCATGAGCACCATGAGTCGGAAGTAGCCGTAGCGCGCGATGAAGTCGCCGTACAGGGCCTTGATGAGGAAGGGCGCCACCGCCAGGAACAGCAGCACGATGACGCCTATCGACAGCGCTACGACCGTGAGCATCGTGGAGGCCAGACGGTGCGCGCGCTCCTTCTCGCCCTTGAGGAGCAGCCGCGTGAACACGGGCACGAACGCGGCGCTGATGGCCGCGTCGGCCAGCAGCGCCCGCACCAGATTGGGGAACACGGCGATGTTGGTGTAGGCCGAGATGTCTCCGGTGGTGCCGTAGTAGGTCGCGGTGAGCATCTCGCGGCCAAGGCCTATGACACGCGACAGGGCCGTGGCCGCGGCCACCATGACGGCGGCCCACGCCAACCTCTTCACGCCATCTGTCATGAGTGTGAGTCCACGACCTACGTCGGCTTGGGCCGCAGCGTAGGCTTGCGGTGGTCACAGAGGCGCTGCGGCACGGTGCACGACGCCGTTCGGCGTCGACCCCCGCACTCCTCGCGCCGGGGGGCTCAGTCTATCAACGCGGCAGTGGCGAAACGGCCTCGCGACGCAGCACGGAGGTCGGGCGATCCGCGTCGGCGCCTACCGCACCCTGAACGAGTGATACGGGCTGTATGTCCGAGTGAACCGCTGACCGCCGCGGGACACACAGGCCGTCCTGAAGCTGAACCGCACCTTGTAGCTGCCCTTGGCCACGAGCCTGGTGGAGACAGCCATCTTCGTCCTGGTCCCGGACGAGGACAGCGCCTTCAGCTTCACGGTCTTGCACAGGGCGTAGGAGCCATTGGCGCGCCTCTTGTAGATGAGGGCCGTCGCCGGACACGAACGTGCCGTGAAGCGCGGTCCCACGTAGCCGCGAAGAGCGAAGACGCGACCAGCCCGCGGGCTCGACACCGACTTCGTCGGCGTCGACAGCGAGACTCGCGCGAGTATGCTGGCCGTCGCACTGCTCGCGAGGTACGTGTCGCCTTGGCCCTGGTACCGTACCCGTACCTGATGGTTGCCCTCGAAGGCCGACGACGGGTCGTACTGGTACGCCCACGTGCCGTCGGACGCACTGGTCGCGGTCGCCACCTGCGTCCACACGCTGCTTCCGCTCTTGGCCCGCTCGATGACGATCGCCGCGGCAGCGATGCCGGCGCCGTCGTCGTCCGTGAGTCGACCTGACAGCCTGCTCGTCTGGTCCCAGCGGAACGACGGAGCTATGAGTGTCAAGCTCGTAGCGACCGGGGTGGGCGCTGCGGGAAACACCACTTGGACAGGTGCGGCCTGATCGCCAGAGGAAGCACCACTGCCCGATTGGCCGAAGGTGTTGTCACCCCACGCCCACAGCGTGCCGTCCGCCTTGCGGGCCATGCAGTCGCGATGCATGGCGGAGATGGCCACCCAATCGGTGGCGGTGCCTACCTGCCTGGGCGAGGACTGGAACGTAGTGCCGGTGCCCAACTCGCTGTCGTAGCCGCTGCCCCATGACCACAGCGTGCCGTTGGACTTGAGGGCGAACGACGTGTACTGCGCAGCGGCTACAGCCACCCAGTCGCTGTCGCTGCCGACACGCTGGAGAGTGGTGTATTGACCACTGGAGCCGATACCCAGGGCGCGGAAGTAGTTGCTTCCGCAGGCCCACAGCTCGCCGTTGGTCTTGAGCGCCAACGTGTGCTCGCCACCTGCCGCCACGCTGGCCCAGTCAGTGGAGCCGCCGCCGATCTGCGTAGGCACTGTCCGCCGATTCGTGTCACCTGTGCCGAGCTGCCCCCAGAAGTTGAATCCCCAGGTCCAGAGAGTGCCGTCCCTCTTGACCGCAGCGCTATGGGCCTGGCCCGCGGAGATCACCGCCCAGTTGGTGCCGCTCAAGTCGTTGATCAGCACTGGTACGGACCGCCGTTGGACGCTGCCGTCCCCGACGCGTCCGTCTGCGTTGTCGCCCCAGGCGTACAGGGAGCCGTCGCTCTTGAGCGCGAGCGTATGGAACACCCCGGCCGCTACCGACGCCCAGCCCGTGTCGGTGCCGATCTGGACAGGTACACGCGCCTCTTGCGTAGTCCCGTCTCCAAGTTGCCCATCGTCGTTCTTGCCCCAACCCCACAATGTGCCGTTACCACGGATGCCCCAGGAGCACTCGTCGCCTGAGGAGGAGATGCACGTCCAATCGTTGGCCGTGCCCACCCTCGCCGGCAGCGCGGCATTGGCAGTCGTCCCGTTACCCAGCTGACCTCGGCAGTTGTTGCCCCACGACCAAAGCTGACCCGAACGTATGGCGAACCCATGCCAACTGGCGGAGAAGTCAGCCGGTCTACCGATCCGATCGGCCGCCGCCGCTTCATCCACAGCGTGGACCGCGCCCGCCACAAGCAGCATGATGAACGCGGCGATGAAGGCGAGACGGCGAGTGCTGCGCGAGACCAGAAGGGTGTGTTTCCTCATGGCGGACTTCCTCCGTGTACGTCTTCCGCGCCACGCCTGGATGGACTCCGGGACGATCGGGGCACCCGGAGCATACGGGCGCGACGCCTGCGTGTTTCCTCAAGTAAGTCTCGGCGTGGGCTTGACCCCTCCTGACAGACATCCAAGATAGGGCGCGCAAGTGCCCAGAAAGGATGTCCAAGCATGGAGCAGCGAAGACGAGAGCGACGGTCGTT
>CAYMTC010000124.1:0-6064 GCA_964393265.1 uncultured Thermoleophilia bacterium | reverse complement strand
CCCCCACCACCCTATCCTACACTCTTTCCCTCCACGACGCTCTTCCGATCTGGGAGCTCCCCGTCGCCAATCTGCCAGTGCTGGCCGACCACAACGACTGCCAGGGCGTGGCGTGGACCTACAACGAGCCGACGATCTGGTTCGAGTACGTCCTCGATGGCGCTCGGGTGGCCCACGAGCACGGCCTCTACACGGTCATGGTCACCAACGGCTACATCACACAGGAAGCTCTGGATCTCTTGGCGCCGCACATCGACGCCTACAGGGTGGACGTCAAGGGGTTCGACGACGACGTGTACAAGCATCTCTGCCACGCCCCCAGCATGCGCCCAGTGCTCGAGAGTGCGGCACGAGCTCTCCATGTACACGGCTGCCACGTCGAGATCGTCACGAACGTGATCCCCACCCTGAACGATTCGGATGCCATGCTCAGTGCCCTCGCCGAGTGGATCGTCGCGGAACTCGGCCCCACGACGCCGTGGCACGTCACTCGCTTCGTGCCCTACCTGGAGCTGGCGAGCTTGCCCATGACCCCCGTGCGCACCCTCGAGCACGCTGCGGACTTGGGCCACAGAGCGGGACTGGAGTTCGTGTACATAGGCAATGTGCCGGGCCACGAGGGCGAGAACACCATCTGCCCCCACTGTCACCGACTGGTGGTCCGGCGCACTGGGTACATGATTGAAGACGTGGCCATCCGGGGAACACACTGCGCTATGTGCGGTGCCGATCTGAACGTGCGCACCACGATCAAGCAGCCACCAGAGGTGGCGTGAGGATGCCGCAAGTGAGTAGCATTCGGCCGGTGAGCGGAAGTGTCGACATCGACATCCCCGCACGAGGGGAGTACGTCGTCCTCTGTCGTTTGGCGCTGGCGGGTCTTCTGCGCGATCGCGGGTTCTCCGAGGAGACGGTAGCCGACCTCAAGCTGGCTATCTCAGAGGCCTGCACCAACTCGGTGCGGCACGCGTATCCGGACCCAGACGAGGAGGCGGGCCGCGTCCGCGTCTCCTTCACTGTGCGCGAGGACCGGGTCATCATGGTCGTACGCGACGAGGGCTGCGGCTTCGACGAGAGCGCAGGGCTCGATACGCAGCCGTTGCCAGACGGTTCGCTGGTGGCTGGCGAGGGGGGTATGGGCATGTCGCTCATCCGGGCCGTCGTCGACGACTTCTTGCTCGAGCACCCGGCCTCAGGTGGTACCTGCCTCACGCTCACGAAGCGCTGCGACGCCTAGCTGGCGTCTCGAACGGTAGTCTCCGCCCCTAGACTCGAGACCTGTGCGTCTCCGTGGGTCGTCCGGGTAGTGCTCCCGGAAGATGTCCCGAAGAGGGCGCTCCAGCGCCTCGAGATGCTCATGAGTGGCAGGGGTGCCCTCCAGACTCTCGCGGTGCTGCAGCGGTGTCATCTGTGCTCGGTGGGCTCTGTGTCCTATGCTGCGTGCCGCTTCGTCCCCTGACGGTGCAAACCTGCCGCCCTGACACAGCGACGCCGTGCTACAGTCGCCGCGTGCTCCCCGAACTCGAACACCTAGCTAAGGTCCATACACTCTCGGCGCAGGCCACCGCCGTCCTCTCCACGTACGTCCACGCTGTGGACACATGGCGGAGCAGCAACATCACGGGGCTCTCGACCGAGGTGGACGTGGTCGACCGACTGGTGGCCGACTCACTCGCGCTCCTGGACCTGCCACAAGCGCAGGCGGCGGCCACAGACGGTGCGCGATGGCTCGACCTAGGCTCAGGCGCGGGGGTACCCGGACTCCCGCTGGCGGTGGTCTTGCCAGGCATAGACATGACCTTGCTGGAGTCGGTCGGCCGCAAGTGCGCGTTCCTGCGGCACGCCGTGGATGTGTGCGACGTCGGTGAGCGGGTGCACGTGGAGTGCGCGCGCAGCGAGATCGTGAGCGCCCATGTCGCGCACCGTGATGCCTACGAGCGCGTCGTGGCCCGCGCTCTGGGCCCGGTGCCCGTGGTCATCGAGCTCGCCGCGCCTCTGCTGGCGCTCGGTGGCAAGGTTCTTGTCTGCACGAGCGGCGCGCGCGCCCACGCGGACGAGGAGCGAGCGGCGCGCGCCGCTCAGGTCTGCGGCCTTGGTCCACCCCACAGTGTGCCGCTCGAGCGCTCGCCACTGAAGGACTCGGTCTGCGTGGTGGCGACCAAGGAGCGACCGACGCCCGACTGGCTGCCGCGGCGTCCGGGGGTCGCGCGCAAGCGGCCCCTAGGTCGCTAGTAGGTGGTGGTCTGGGGGTCTGGCTACGTCACCGGCATCGGCCGCAGCATTGGTTGTTGGCCCACTAGGGCGCGGATAAGATGGCCGGCATGGCAGCTCGCCACCCCCGCATCATCGCCGTCGCGAACCAGAAGGGCGGCGTCGGCAAGACTACGACGGCGATCAACCTCGCCGCTTGTCTTGCCGAGGCGGGCCAGCGCGTTCTCCTCGTCGACCTTGACCCTCAGTGCAATGCATCGAGTGGTCTGGCTGTCCGCGCCCCCGACCAGAGGCGGTCGGTGTACGGCCTGCTCGCGGGCAGCTCCGACCTAGCCGACGTCACGACGCAGACGGTCGTCGATGGCCTCTCTGTGGTCGCGGCGTGCGCCGACTTGGCTGCCGCCGATGTGGAACTGGCGGGGGCAGACGATCGGGAGTTCCTGCTGCGCCGGGCGCTGCGGGCCCTCGACGACCGCTACGACTACGTGTTCATCGACTGCCCGCCCTCCCTGGGGGTGCTCACCGTCAACGCCCTCGTCGCAGCACAAGAGGTCCTCGTGCCGGTACAGGCGGAGTACTATGCGCTGGAAGGGCTCGCGCAGCTGCTCGATACCATAGCGACCGTCCACGATCACCTGAACGCCGAGCTGAGGATCCTCGGCGTCGTCGTCACGATGCTCGACGGTCGCACCAACCTCAGCCGTGAAGTCGTCGAGGAGGTCCGTCAGCACCTGGGTGGGCACGTCTTCACCGCCACTGTGCCGCGCAACGTCAGGCTAAGCGAGGCGCCCAGCCACGGCCTCCCCGTCTGCAGGTACGATGCGCACTGCACTGGGTGTGACGCGTACTTCGAGGTCGCCAAGGAGGTGGTCACTCGTGGGGTCTAGTAGGGCTCTGGGTCGCGGCCTGTCGGCCCTCATCGGCGACAGGTCCGGTGGCTCGCTCCGGGATCTGCCCGTTGACGAAATCTCCCCATCGTCCCGCCAACCGCGCACGGCGTTCGACCAAGACGAGCTTGACGAACTGGCCGAGTCGATCCGTCACCTCGGAGTCGTGCAGCCCATCGTCGTCCGCCCGCTCGGCGACGGCGACGCGCTGCTCTCGCCGCACGAGCCGCAGGGTTCCTCGCAGACCGGAGTGGCGCGCTACGAGCTGATCGCGGGCGAGCGCCGACTGCGCGCTGCCAAGCTCGCTGGGCTCACCACGATCCCTGCGCTCGTACGAACGGTGGACGATGTCGCGTCGCTCGAGATGGCGCTGGCAGAGAACGTCGCTCGGCAGGACCTGAACGGCATCGAAGAGGCGCACGCTTTCGCAGCGCTGGTCGATGAGTTCGGGCTCACGCACGAGCGCATCGCCGAGCTCGTCGGCAGAAGCCGGGTCGCGGTCACCAACATCATCCGTCTGCTCGAGCTCCCCGACGACGTGCAGGCCCTGGTGGAACAAGGTGTGCTCAGCGAGGGTCATGCGCGGGCGTTGCTGGCACTGCCGGACCACGACGAGCGCCGACGCGTGGCAAGACTGGTCCACGCCCAGGGCATGACCGTCAGGCAGACCGAGGCACTCGTACGCAAGGCCGTGGAGGGCCGGGGCAAGCGGGCTGCCGGTCCAGCCAAGTCCGACCCAGACGCAGAGGCCTACTTGGCCGACCTCAGCGACGAGCTCTACGGTGTGCTGGAGGCGCCAGTCCGCATACGCGCCGGCGCCCGCGGCGGTCGGCTGGAGATCGCCTTCAAGGACAGGCAAGAGCTCGAGCGGCTCGTGGCCCTTCTCAGGCGTCTCTAGTGGTGATGTAGGCGCTCGGGCGCCGGCGCTCAGTCTTCCACGCCAGGCCGTCCGCGCCGCAGCGTCAGCGCTGCGGCGTCGGTGTCCTCAGTACTCGACGCCGGGCCGTGCCAGAACCCCGTCACGGTAGTAGTGCTTGACCTCCCGCATCTCGGTGACCAGACCGGCCCGGTCAAGGACAGCTTGCGGCGCCCGACGGCCGGTGAGCACAAGTTCCATGGCGGGCGGCTTGGCTGCGATGAGCGCCAGCACGTCGTCTACAGACAGGAGCCCGAACCAGACTGCGGTGGCGATCTCGTCCAAGACCACGAGGTCGAATCCTCCCGAGACGATGGCGTCGCGAGCCAGGGCGAGGCCGTCCGTGGCTCGCTGTCGGTCGCCTTGGCCTACGTCCTCCCGCCGGATGTAGCCGGGGGTGCCGTACTGCACGATGGTCACGAGGGGATGGTGGGCCAAGGCTTGGATCTCCCCGTAGGGCTGCCCCTTCATGAACTGACCCACGTAGACGCGCATGTCATGACCGACAGCCCGGAGGACAAGGCCGAACGCCGCGGTCGTCTTCCCCTTGCCATCGCCCGTGTAGACATGGACCTGGCCGCTGACCGGCTCTGAATGGCCCGGGGCAGACGCGTCCGCCGCAGGGCTGCTCACGTCGGCGTCGTTCATAGCGGTAGCCTACGCTTCTTGAGGCCCATGACCGCGTAGGACGTAGTGAGCAGCGGTGAGGCTGAGAGCCGGCCGGTGTGGTAGAAGGAGCCGTTCTTCGCCTGCCGCGTGATGATGTAGACGAGTGGCGACCTGCCGTTCTTGCGCCATGCTGTGGACGATGGGTTCTGGCCGGCGGCGACCACGGCCTGTATGGCCAGCGCGCTGGACTCCACAGTGGAGCCACCCGTGGCATACGCGAAGCCGCCGTCACGTTGCTGCTTGGAGCGCAGGAACCTGAGTGCCTGCTTGATCACCGTCGATGACGCGCTCACGCCGCCGGCTCGTAAGGCCTGCACCGCCGCGCCCGTGGAGTCGACGTCGGGCGTGCTGCCGGGATTCCAGGAGAAGCCGCCATTGCTGGCAGCCTGCTCCCTGAGCCACCTCGCCGCCTTGGCGCGTGCTGAGGAGGCACGATTGGCGGCCTTCAGGGCCAAGATGGCGTAGGCGGTCGTGTTGACAGAGGCGTACGTACCGCTTCCGCCGACACTGGTGGTGAACCTCCCGGTCGAGGCGTTCTGGTAGCGCAAGAGTCGCGAGACGAGGTCGATCTTCTTCTTACCCGCGCGCCGGATGAGGCTCGTGTACCCGGCCGCCTTGTACGCGAGGATGTACTTGGCGTAGCAGTTGGGTGGGTTGCGCGGACTGGTGGCAGTGGCGAGAGCATCGATGTCCAGTGTCTGCATGTACTGGATGGGGTTCTTGCCGCCCGCGCGGTGCCATGACGCGGGCTTCTGGCCTGCCGCCTTGGCCGCCATGACGACCCAGGGCGTGATCGACGAAGGTGTGGAGCCCTTCGCTGTGAAGCCGCCGGCCTTCGTCTGGGTGCTGCGGAGGTACTTCACCGCCTTGCGCACCGCGGTGGAAGCGGTCACCGCTGATGCCGGCGGCGTGACCAAGGCGGCACTGACTGCCAGGTGCAGGCACAAGGCTGCCGCGGCCGCCAGTAGGGTGGTCAGGAACAGTCGTCGCGAGGACATGGCACCTCCTGTGGGTCGAGGAACGTAGCGTGCGTGCGAGCTCGGAATCTGGAGACGATCTTGACGGCCTGGGGCCCAAAGAAGAGGGCGCATAGCACGGTGGCTGCGACGTGCGCGGCGTCGAACACCAAGCCCTGTGCGTAAAGCGCGACCAGTGCGCTCCATGTATGCGCCGAGAAGGCTAGGTACATCCAGAGCGTCACGAACCAGCCGAAGGCCAGTGAGAGCAAACCGCCGACCACGGCCATCTCCCATCTGCTTGGCTGGCGGCCCCGGCGTCCCATGAGTCCGCCCACCAGGCCGACGGCCCCCCAGGCGGCCATCTGCCAAAGATCGGAAGAGCGTCGGGTAGGGAAAGAGTGTAGGATAGGGGGGGGGGGGGG
>CAYMTC010000123.1:2574-6090 GCA_964393265.1 uncultured Thermoleophilia bacterium | reverse complement strand
GAGGCGGAGGAAGGTGCTGGTGTGGACGTGGGCGACGGAGGGGTCTTGGCGCCTCCGTCGCCCCGCAGGCCGGCCGGCCAGGCGATGACCGCGACCGCCGCGCAGGCTGCCAAGAGCACGATGACTGCGGGCGAGCGTCGTGCGACGACCGGGCTGCGCGAGCGCATGTGCCTCCTCATCGGGTGGCGATACTGCTGCTGGGCAGTCTACCAGCCGCCTGCGAAGCGCCCAGTCGCCGCAAAGCGCCCCGTCAACTAGCGCAGCACGGAGGTGTCGGCGGGGGCTCGGACGACAGCGGCCCGACTACGTGCACCTCACCCTCGGCGACCGTCTGCGGACCCCCCTGACCACCCCGGTCCAGTGTTCCCACCAGCTTGGCCCCGGGCTCGAGGGTGACCGTCTCGCCGTGCAGGGCGACCGTGATGGGTCCGGCCGCTGAACGGCGGGTGCTGATGGAGAAACGGTCGCCTATGGCCTCGACGTCGATCCAGTGGCCACGGAACAGGAGCGCATAGCGCAACTTGTCCAGCTCCAGCGGCAGGCTTGGGTCGAACCACAGGATGTCGTCGCGTATCTCCAGACCTACGTAGCCGCGCACGACCATGTCGACGGTGCCAGCCATGGCTCCCAGGTGGATGCCCTCCTTGGTGGTGCCACCCTGGATGTCCAGCAGGTCGCTCTGCAGCGCGCCATAGAAGAAGTACCAGGACTCGGCACGGTCGGCGCGTGCCATCACCCATGACTGCACGATGCGACTGAGTGTGGAGCCATGCGAGGTGCGCTGCGCGTAGTAGTGGATGGTGTCGGTGACCAGTTGCTCGTCGAAGGGGTACCCCATGCGGGTCATGAGGCGCCGTAGCTCTTCCTGGGAGAACAGGTAGAACAGCATGAGGACGTCGGCCTGCTTGGACACGCGGTAGCGATTGGGGGTGTCGCCCTCGTGCTCCAGGATGCGGTCGAGTCGGTGGATGTCCCCGTAGCGCGCTCGGTAGGCGTCCCAGTCGAACTCCTCGAGGCGGTCGTAGTGCTCGAACTGGCTGAGCACCCCGTCGTGGAAGACCACGCGCATCTTGCGCGTGATGAGCTCCCAGAGCTCGAAGTCGGCGGTGGTGAGTCCGAGGGTCGCTACCAGCTCGTCGCGTCGTGGCTGCGGCAGAAGATCGAGGATGTCGAGCGCGCGCCGGAGGATCCAGACGGCCATGACGTTCGTGTAGGTGTTGTTGTCGAGGCCGGGCTCGTCGGCCCAAGGGTAGCCGTCGTGGTATTCGTCGGGCCCCACGACGCCGCGGATCTGGTAGCGGTCGAGGGCGGGGTCATAGCTGGACATGCTCGCGAACAGACGGGCGATCTCCAGGAACATCTCGGCGCCGTAGGCGGAGAGGAACTCCATGTCGAGGGTGAACTGGTAGTACTGCCAGATGTTGTAGCCGATGGCCGCGTTGACGTGGCGCTGGAGATGGCTGTGGTCGGGGAGCCAGCGGCCCGAGTTGGGGTTGAGGTGAAGGACCTGCGTCTCTTCTCGTCCGTCGCTGCCGCTCTGCCAGGGGAACAAGGCGCCCTGGAAGCCCGCCTGGCGTGCTCGCCAGCGGGCTTCAGTCAGGCGCCGGAAGCGGTACAGCAGCAGTGCACGCGTGAGGTCCGGGAAGGAACAGTTGAGGTACGGGAAGATGAAGAGCTCGTCCCAGAAGACGTGGCCGCGGTATGCCTCGCCATGCAGGCCGCGAGCGGGCACGCCGGCGTCGAGGTCCACGCTGTTGTGCGAGACCGTCTGCAGGATGTGGAAGACGTGCAGGTGGAGCGTGCGGTTGGCGTCGGTCTCGCCGTTGAGGGCGATGGCACAGCGGCGCCAGAGGAAGTCCCATGCCATGATGTGGGTCGCGAGCAGCTCAGCGAAGCCGGGAGTGCGCTCCAACGTGGTGCAGGCGGCATAGCCGGGCTCGGATATGCCGCGCTCGCGTGAAGTGAACACCGTCGCCGTCTTCTCGATGCTGAGCGGCACGTCTTGCTGGATCTCGGCGGACAGGTGCTGGGCGATGTACCCGGGGCGTTCCTCGAGCTCGGCGTGTGCGATCAGCTGCTCCCCGTCGACGAAGAGACGGGTGCGTGCCGACTCGGCGATGCGCAAGCGGCTCTGCCGAGTCTCGACCACGAGGCAGATGGTGTCGTCGGCGCCGAGCTTGCCGTAGACGGGCTCCAGGTGCCGACCATCGAGCTCGCGGTAGCGCGCGACACCCGAGTTGGCGACGGTACCGTCGAGCGCGGAACGGACGACGATGGGTCCGGACCAGTTCTTGGCCACCAGCGTGGTCTCGAGCGCCGCCACGTTTCTCCGGCGCATGTGCACCAGACGCCGCTGGGTGAGCTCGGTGCGTCTGCCCGCCGCGTCGACGAAGGTGACGAAGCGGGTGAGCACGCCGGTGCGCATGTCCAGGTCCAGACGGTAGCGCTTGATCCTGACACGCGAGAGGTGGAACCACTCGTCCTCGCCCGCATGACGGAAGGTGAGCGGCAGCCAGTTGGGGGCGTTGACCAAGTCCTCGTTCTCCACCTCGCGACCGGCGATGACGGTCGTGAGGCGGTCGTAGCCGCCGGCGATGTAGGTGCCTGGGTAGTGGACCTCGTCGGCGTCGGCCTCCGGGGCGGCGCCACGGGTCACGAAGGCTCCGTTGCCCGTGGCGCAGAGCGCCTCGCGCAGCATCTCCTCCTCGGGGGCGAAACCGCGGTAGGTAAGTCGCCAAGCGCTGACCGGGGGCTTCAGCGTCATGTCACGACCGACCTTGATCAGGGGGCAGGAGCGGGCTCATGGACCGGGCCTCAGGGAGCGGAGGAAGCGCTCGACTTCGTCGGTGTCGGCGAGTGAGTAGGCGGCGTCGCTGGGCGCTGCTGGGTCGCCGACGCGAACGCCGATGCCGCTGCCGGCGACGGCGCGGAAGGCGTCCTCGTCGGTCTCGTCGTCGCCCACGTAGATGGGGAGGTAGCGACCACCTTGGCCTAGACGGTGCAGCAGCATGTCCAGGGCGCGACCCTTGTGCCAATCGATGGCAGGCCGCAGCTCGAGCACCTTCTTGCCGCCGGTGGCGCGAAGGTCTGGGAACTCGGCGGCGACGGCATGGAACGTCGCCTGGACGCGGTCCTCATCCTGCGCCGGGACTTGGCGGAAGTGCATGGTGACGGCAAAGGCCTTGTCCTCGACCCAGGCGGCGGGGATGTCGGCGATGGCCTCGCGCAGGCGGGCGCGTGCGGCGGCCAGCGATGCCGCGTACTCTGCGCCGCGGCGATAGCGCCCGCCCAGGGCCTCGGGGGCCTCCACGTCGAAGCCGTGAGAGCCGGCGTACACCAGGCCGGGGAGCGTGACCATGCGACGCAGGTCCGCCAGGTCGCGGCCGCTGAGGATAGCCACCGGGCAGACGGCGGCTAGTTCGCGCAGCGCCGCGGCCATGGAGTCTCCGAGGAGCGCTTGCTCGGGCCGCTCGACGATAGGGGTGAGTGTGCCGTCGTAGTCGAGGAACACCGCCG
>CAYMTC010000123.1:278-2564 GCA_964393265.1 uncultured Thermoleophilia bacterium | reverse complement strand
CGCCGGCATGGCGTCGCCGATGAGCCGCGTGATGTCCGGCGCGCAGGCGAGCGCGGAGGGCAGGAGGCGCGGGGAGGTGGTCACCTCGGAGAGGTCGGCGACCACGACATCCGCACCGGCGTCGCTGAGTGCCTGGCCGTGGCCGGCGCGAGCGACAGCGATCACGTGCGCGAAGTCGCCTCGTCTGCCGGCCTCCACGCCCGACAGAGCGTCCTCCACGACGATGGCTCTGTCGGGAGCCGCACCCAACTGGCGGGCGGCCTCGACGAAGACGTCTGGCGCCGGCTTGCCGGCGAGACCCAGCTGGCGGGCCACCAGACCGTCGACGCGCACCGGGAAGAGGGCGCCGATGCCCGCCGCCGTCAGCACCTGCTCGGCGTTCTCACTGGCGGAGATGACGGCCGTGCCGACGCCCAGCGTCTGCAACTGACGGACCAGGTAGACCGTCGACTCGAACGGGCGGACGGGGTGTGCCTCGAGCTCCTCCAAGAAGTAGCCGTTCTTCCGGTTGCCCAGACCGCACACCGTCTCGGCGGTGGGCGGGTCCTCGGGCCGTCCTTCGGGGAGGGTGATGTCGCGTGAGGCGAGGAAGCTGCGCACGCCGTCGAAGCGGGCCTTGCCGTCCACATAGACGAGGTAGTCATCGTTGACGTCGAACGGCGTCCAGGACGTGCCGTGCGCCTCGGCGTGCCGCTGCAGGTAGTCGTCGAACAGGCGCTTCCAGGCGCCGGCATGTACGACGGCGGTCTGGGTGACCACGCCGTCCATGTCGAACACCACCGCGTCGGTGGCGGTTGCCTCGATGGCGAAGCTAGGGGCGATGGAGGCCATGTGCTCCACCTCTTGTCACGCGTGAGGAGTGCGAAGGTCCCCTATACGAGCCCAGTTCTGCGTCGTGCGCGCGACTCCTCGCTAGAGGTATGTGCTGTGTGTGGCAGCGTGCCCGGTACGCAGGCACGAGACGGTGGTGCTGTGACTTTGGAGGCTGGCCGAGGAGGGCGGGAGTGCGGAGGGCATGAAGCCGACCGGCTGCGCGCGGACGGCAGGTGGACTTGACCGCCCTGACTGATAGCAGGCGCCCGGCCGCGACACCTTGGCGAGGCCGCTGATGAGAGCTGCGGCCTCGCCGCAGTGGTTCCCGGACTTCGTGCGTCACGCTGCAACGGTAGCGCTTTTCTTGGGCGGATGCACCGCGCTGCTGTTGTGGCCGATGAGATCGCCGGTCCAATCCCTGGATGCCTCGATGCTCGATCGAGCAGTCGGTCTTTGGGGTAGGTTGCGTACAAGGCCCTGGATGGCCACGCTGCGGGCGACGGGCAAGGGAAGGCCTCGCCGCACAGGAGTGAGATGGGGAGGAACGCATGCTGCGCGTCATACAGGTAGGTCTCGGGGCGCTCGGTCGGCATATGGTGCGACTCGCGGCCGAGCGGCCCGATCTGCGGGTGGTGGCTGCCGTGGACCCTGCCCCGGACCTGGTCGGCAGGGACTTGGCGGAGCTCTGTGAGGTGGCGCCGGCACACCGCGCCGCTCTGGGCACCTCGACGGGGCCCGTGGCGGGCCGCGTGACCGTGCAGGCGTCTCTGGAGCGGGCACTCTCGGAGGCTGCTGCGGCGGCTGCCATGGGGCAGACCGCCGATGTGAGAGTGGCGGACGTCGCCATCGTGACCACCTTCTCGGACCTGCAGCGCGTGCGTCACCAGATCGCCGAGGTGGCAGGGGCTGGTGTGCCGGTCGTGTCGACCTGCGAAGAGCTGTCGTACCCGTGGCGCACGCACGGTGACGAAGCCCGGTCGCTCGATGAGGTGTGTCGGGCGCATGGGGTGGCCTGCCTGGGCACCGGCGTGAACCCCGGGTTCCTGATGGACTACCTGCCGAGTGTGCTCACCGGCTTGTGTACGCGCGTGGAACGGGTGACCGTGCGGCGTGTCCAGGAGGCGGCCTCACGCCGCATCCCGTTCCAGGAGAAGATAGGCGAGGGGCTCTCTGTGGCGGAGTTCGAGGACCGCGTGGCGCAGGGCAGCCTTGGGCACGTCGGCATCGCCGAGTCAGTGTCCATGGTGGTGGCTGCCTGCGGTTGGAGGCTGGCGGGCGACGAGGTGAGCATCGCGCCGGTAGTCGCGGAGCGTGACATGGAAGGCGCGCACCGCAGCGTCGCTGCCGGTCACGTCGCGGGCGTGGAGCAGTGGGGCCGGGGGTCGGTGGACGACGGCGAGCACGGTCGGCGCGAGGCCGTGACACTGCACTTCCGCGCCGCCGTCGGGCACGAGGCCCCCCGCGACGAGATCG
>CAYMTC010000123.1:0-268 GCA_964393265.1 uncultured Thermoleophilia bacterium | reverse complement strand
AGGGGACGCCGCCGGTGCACGTAGTGATCCCCGGCGGCGTCAACGGCGATGCGGCCACCTGCGGGGTGACACTGAACGCGCTCGCGGTGGTGGCCACTGCCTCGCCGGGTCTGCACACCATGCTCGACCTACCCGTTCCCACTGTCGGACGCGGATGACGCCGCCCGCGTGGCCGGGCGCGGTCGGGCGTGCCCGCGTAGGAGCGGCTCGCCCCGACTGCCCGGCTCCGGGCGCGCGCGGCGCGCGCCCGGGCGCGCGCCCGGGCGCT
>CAYMTC010000122.1:4407-6198 GCA_964393265.1 uncultured Thermoleophilia bacterium | reverse complement strand
CTACACTCTTTCCCTACACGACGCTCTTCCGATCTCCTGATCGCCGAGCTGCTGGGTGAGCTCAGCGTACGTCTTCTCGATGTCGTCGATGAGATGGTCGATCATGGTGACCATCATACCGCCCGACCGCGGAGCGCTGGCACAGCCACGGCCGAGCGCACCACACACTGGCGCGAGTCACAGAGGGTCAGAGGGATCGCTGTCAGGAGAGGCAGGGCGGCGAGGTGGATCTCGTTGCACAAGAGCACCAGCACGGTACGACGGCCTCTGTCCTGGCATCCGCGGAACAGTACCCAGTCCGCCGGGCCGTCTGTGACGGCACACTGTCGTCAGTGGCGGAAGATCACCGTCCTCGCCGCCCTACAATGAACGTATGCCCAGACTTGGGCGCCGTCAATGCGTGGCGGCGTTCGCAGCACTACCAGCGATCAGGCCATGACCTCGACGCCCTTGACCGGGGGCCGGTCCTGCGGCTCGAGCTCGATGATGCGCTCGAGTGCGGCGATGGCGACCTCGATCTGCGCAGTGTCGGGGCGACGTGTGGTGAGCCACTGCAGCGCTAGACCAGGCGCCATGACCAGACGCACCAGCCAGAGATCCTCGTGGCGCCCGGCCCACTTGATGATCTCGTAGGACACCCCGGCGATCACTGGCACGAGCACGATACGGCTGAGGACCAGCCAGTACCAGGCCGGCCAACGGACCAAGGCGAACACGATGATCGCGACGACCATGACCACCAGAAGGAACGAGGTGCCGCAGCGCACGTGCAACGTGCGGTACTTCTGGACAGCCTGCGGCGTCAACGGCTCGCCATGCTCCAGTGCGTGGATGCTCATGTGCTCGGCGCCGTGGTACTCGAACACCCGTCGCAGATCTGGGATGCGCGTGATGGCGACGATGTACAGCACGAAGATGAGGACACGCACCAGACCCTCGACGATCCAGAACGCGAAGCCAGTGCCGAGCACCCCTTTGAGCAGACTGGTAAGGCCGAGCGGGGCGAGGAAGAAGAGACCAATCGCGATGGCAAGCGAGACCGCAAGCGTGACGCCCATCTCCTTCTTGCCCAGCGGCTTCTCCTCCTCGCCAAGAGACTCGTTGGCTGAGAGCTGGAGGGCGCGCATGCCGATGACGAGGGACTCGACCAGGGCCACCACACCGCGCACGACCGGGAACTTGAGGATCGGGTGCCGCTGCGCATAGGGCACGAGCGGGAACTCGTGTACGCCGATCTGCTCGTCCGGGCGGCGCACAGCGACTGTCCAATGGTTGACGCCGCGCATCATGACGCCCTCGATGACGGCTTGGCCACCTACTTGTGCGCGCTTCACAGCGCCTGCAAGCGCCGCGATGTGGAGCCAGCCGGCGCGTCGTACCCGCTGCGAGCGATGATGCCCGGCAGCGGCGGTTGAGGCGGGTGCGCTCAGGACGACGCCGCGCCCGCCGACCCGTGGCCGGCCGGCGGTAAGTCGACCTCCTCCGGCAGGTACGGCTGGCCGCACGTCATCTTGCCCTCGCCACAGTCGCCGTACAGACAGCTTGGCCCCGAGCCTTCGAAGAGGTGCGGGGAGACCTCTCTGACCATCTCGCGCATGCGCCAGGCCAGAGCGTTGATCTCCCACTGTGCGCGACGGCAGCAGCGTACGCGGAAGAAGTGGCGCAGCTCCCGCGCGTTCATCGTGACCACGATCTTGGTCTCGGCAGCGTTGGGCAGGACGAAGCGGGCATCCTCCTGCACAGACTCCTTGCCCCGGCCCTCCGCCAGCCCGATCTCCACCAGCCGGTCGT
>CAYMTC010000122.1:0-4397 GCA_964393265.1 uncultured Thermoleophilia bacterium | reverse complement strand
TGCCGCGCCCGCTCCATAGCCTCGAGGAAGACCGTCTCAGCTTGACGATTGGCGGCGATGCTGGGTGGGACGACGAAGCTGTCGTCCGCGCCGAAGTGCACGTAGCGCTGCGACTGCTGGTTGTACGACGCGACACGATGGCGCACGAGCTGGTGCGTGCACGCCCGCGAGACACCGTCGATGGCGAAGCTGAAGGACGCGTGCTCCAGGGCGCTGTGGTGCCCGGACCGCACGAGGATGCGCACGAGCTTGGCGACTTCTTCGTCGGTCATCTCTTGTTGGAGGGCGGCCGCAGACGCCGGCGCGTAGCAGAGACGCCCGGCGATGGCCACGGCGCGGTCGGGATCGGGTGTGTGGTGGAGAAGCGTCACTGAGAGCTGCGCCGCCATCTTGGCCCCCTACCTCTTCTTCTTGTCAGCTAGTGCCTTGCCGTACCGCTTCTGGAAGCGCTCGACGCGGCCGCCCGAGTCGACCAGCTTCTGCTTGCCTGTGTAAAAGGGATGACACTGTGAGCACAGCTCGACGTGCAGCTCTGACTTGGTAGAACGAGTGGTGAAGGTATTGCCGCACGAGCAGTGGACGACGGCTTCTCCGTACTTGGGATGGATGTCCTTCTTCATGGTCAACAAGTCCCTTCGTGGACAGGTGTGGGGTACGGTGTGACGGCCAATAGAGACCAACGCGGTATGGTAGCACGAACCCGCCCGGCCGTCGCGTGCTACCGGTGCACCGCGGGGGTACACCGTGCGCTTGGGGCCGGCGCGAGTAGGGCGCACGGCTCTCTGCCGCCATGGTCGGATGCATCCTGGCGAGCCTAGCGGACCACCCGCACGACCGCCGCGGTTGCTATACTGTGACGTGACGGGCACGGACCGTCGTCAGGGCGGCCCGCTGCAGCCCTCGCTGCGGCTCGGGGGTGCTCGTCGCCAAAGCGAGGAGGCGGCATGGGCTGGAGGAAGATCCTCGAAGCAGAGCACGACCTCATCCTCGAGGTGATCGACGACGCCGAGCGTGAGGCGCGCATCATCGACGAGACGGGCGCACCCAGACTCGACCAGATCGCCGACATCATGGAGTTCTTCCAGTACTTCAACGAGGCTATGCACGACCCTAAGGAAGAGGACATGCTGTACGCGCGCTGCGCTAAACGCGGCATGAGCACCCGCGTGGGCCCGCTGGAGCACATGCTCGGCGAGCACGAGTGGTGTCGTGCACAGGTGCGCGGTCTGCGACAGGCCCTCGCCAACGCCCGCGAGCATCCGGGCCCCGAATCGGCGGCCGACCTCAGCATCCGCATCAAGGCCTATGCGCAGCTCATCCGTCGCCATACCGCCGACGAAGAAGAGCACTTCTTCGACTTCGCGCAGCAGTACCTCACGGCCGAGGACCGCAAGGAGTTGTCCGAGGAGTTCGAGTCAGCGCACTTCGAGGAGGTCCAAGAGGGCGCGGTCGAGCACTTCGAGGCACTTGCGCGCAAGCTGCGCACGGACGATTAGCGCGAGCACGCGGCGGCGCTTGAGACGCGCCGCGCAGGTGCATGCTCGGCGGGACCGCGCCCTCTCTAGTCACTGCCGCGCCCGGGCGGCGTCAGAGCCAGTCGCCGCCTTCCGTCAGGTAACGGTGCATGTCTTCCGCCGCCGTGCGTGCGGCGCCCATGGCCAGGATCACCGTGGCCGAGCCCGTGACGATGTCACCCCCCGCCCACACGCGAGGAAGACTCGTGCGACCGCTCTCGGTGAGCGCGTGGATGTAGCCACGTTCTGTGCGCTCCAGCCCCTCTGCGCCGTCGAACAGCACCTTGTTGGGCCCGGCGCCAACGGCGACGATGACCATGTCCACGTCCATGGTGAAGCCGGAGTTCACGATAGGGATAGGTCGCGCTCTTCCTGAGGCGTCGGGCTCGCCGAGCTTCATGCGCACGCACTCCACTTGCTTGACCCACCGTTGATCGTCGCCCAAGTAGCGCAGGGGACTGGTGAGGAACTCGAAGTGGACACCCTCCTGCTTAGCGTGCTCGATCTCCTCGGTACGGGCCGGCATCTCCTTCTCGGTGCGGCGGTACACGACAGTCACCCGCCGACTGCCCATGCGGATAGCGGTGCGCGCGCAGTCCATGGCGACGTTGCCGCCGCCGATGACGGCGACGTGGCGACCCAGCGGCGCCGGTGTGTCGTACTCGGGGAACCGGTAGGCCTTCATGAGGTTCACGCGCGTGAGGTACTCGTTGGCCGAGACGATGTTGCACAGGTTCTCACCAGACAGCCCCATGAACCCAGGCAGCCCTGCCCCCGTGGCGATGAACACCGCGTCGTAGCCCAACTCGAAGAGTTCCTGCAAGCTGTACAACTTGCCGATGATGGCATTGAGCTCGAACTTGACACCTAGGCGACGGAGCAGACCGCTCTCGGCCTCCACGATAGCCTTGGGAAGACGGAACTCAGGGATGCCGTACACCAGCACGCCGCCGGCCTTGTGCAGACCCTCGAAGATGGTCACGCTGTGCCCCTTCACCGCCAAGTCGGCGGCAGCGGTCAGACCACCCGGACCACTGCCCACGACGGCTACGCGCTTACCGGTACGCGGTGCCCGCGTGGGCAGCGTGACCTGGTCTGTCTCGCGCTCGAAGTCGGCGGCAAAGCGCTCCAGAGCCCCGATGGCCACCGGCTCGTCCTTCTTGCCGAGGACGCATGCCCGCTCACACTGCTGGTCCTGCGGGCACACCCGCCCGCAGATAGCCGGCAGCGCGTTCTTGAGGCGTATGACACGTGCCGCGCCGGCGAAGTCCTCGGCGCCGATGAGCTTGATGAAGCTCGGTATGTCGACCCCCACAGGGCAGCCCTCGACACACGCCGGCTTCTTGCACTGCAGGCAGCGTGAAGCTTCGGCGACGGCCAACTCGCGGTCGAAGCCGTAGGAGACCTCCTGGAAGTTGCGGGTGCGGAGCATGGCGTCTTGCTCCGGCTTCTTCTGGCGTGGGACGCGCGGACGCATACGCTTGACCTCGGCCGGCGGTATGCCGTGCCAGAAGCAGTCTGGCCGCGCGCATATGGACAGGGGGACCAGCCGGGAGTGCACAGACACGTTGAACGTAGCGACGGGCGCCTCACAGCGCTCGCAGGGCCGATCCGGTTCCACCAGGCTGGTCCCGCAGTGCGGACAGCGCAGGTCCCAGGCCACCTTGCCCGACTCGAGGGCCGCGGTGGAGGCCTTGTCAAAGCCGTCAAGACGCGGGCTTAGAAGGAGACGCCCGTTGGGCGCAGCGTCGACGGCCAGGGCTATCCACGCCCGACCGGTCTTCTCGTCGACCACGTTGAGCGAGCGGTGACAGTGAGGACAGAAGGCGGAGAGATCGCCGATGAGTTCGAGGTCCAGGGCTTCGGGTTCGTTGGTCACCACCGGTCTCCTACTTCACCTTGATGGACTGGAGGAGTGACGTACGCTCGTCGCGCGAGTACATGCGGTTGCGCTGCATGAGCTCGTCGAAGTCGACCTTGAAACCATCGAAGTCCGGGCCGTCGACGCAGGCGAACTTGCTCTCTCCGCCGACGGAGCAGCGGCAGCAGCCGCACATGCCCGTGCCGTCGACCATGATGGGGTTGAGACTCACCATGGTGGGGATGCCGTAGATCTTCGTCATCTCCACGACGGCCCTCATCATGATGAGAGGTCCCACGGCCACCACACGGTCGATGACCTCTTGCCTCTCCACCAGCTCGCGCAGGGCGTCGGTCACCAGGCCGTGCATGCCGTAGCTACCGTCGTCGGTGGTACAGATGACCTCGTCGCACAACTGCTTCATCTCATCCTCGAGGATGAGTAGGTCGCGCTCGCGGGCGCCGATGATACCGATGAGTCGGTTGCCGGACGCCTTGTAGCCCGTGAGCAGGTGGTGCAACACGGCGATGCCTGACCCGCCGCCCACGCCCACCACAGTGCCGTACTTGTCGAAGGACTGCCGCGAACCAAGAGGGCCGACCAGGTCCTTGATGGCATCGCCCACACCCAGCGATGCCAGCATGGCGGTGGTCTTACCCACCACTTGGAAGACGATGGTGATGGTGCCGTTGACCTTGTCGGTGTAGGCCACCGTCAACGGCACCCGCTCCCCTGTCTCATGCACGCGCAGCACGACGAACTGCCCCGGCTGTATCTTGCGTGCGATCTGTGGAGCTTCGATGGTGAGCGACACCATGTCGCCCTTGGTCAGTTCCTGCCGGTCGACGATCGAGTTCATGGAGTCGGCGCCTCCCCATAGTGCGGCGGCGGCCCAGAACGCTCGGTGACGCCCCTGGGCGCCGGCGCGCGTTGGCCACAGATGACTCTGTCTCACGGGCCGCTGCGCTCGCCGTACAGATCGGAAGAGCACACGTCTGAACTCCAGTCACGAGATTCCATCT
>CAYMTC010000121.1:0-6201 GCA_964393265.1 uncultured Thermoleophilia bacterium | reverse complement strand
GCAGACGATCGTCTTGCCGATCTCGTGGATGTCGCCGGCGACGGTGCCGGCGACGGCCGTGCCGAGGCTGTGGGTGGAACTGCCCGAGGCCTCCAGGGCCGGCTCCAAGACGGCCACGGCGGCCTTCATCGCCTCGGCGCCCTGGACCAGCTCGGGCAGGAAGAACTCGCCGGTGGCGAACAGCTCGCCGACCTCCTCGATGCCCTTGACGTAGCCGTTGTCGAGGATATCGGCGGCCGGCAAGCCTGCGTCGAGGCCCTGCTGGGCCAGCTCGGCGGCCTGCTCGGCCTCACCGTCGATGATGGTCTGCGCCATCTTGGCGAAGAGTTCGTCCGACACGGTCAACCTCCTCAGGAACCACTTCTGCCCGCGATCTGACTGTCGCCAGTGCGTGACTACCGTAGAGTAATGCCACGCCCAGCCCCCGCAGCGGAGGCTATCGGAACATTCCGGGTCCACGCAACTGCTCGTCCAGGGCTTGGGACAGAGTGGGCCGTAGATCGCGCACACGGTTGTTTCCTCCGCCGCAGAAATGTGTCTACAATAGGACACCATGCTGACATGCGGCCGCTCCGACGACCTGGGCCAGTCATCGCATCTTTCCTCGTTCTCTTTCGCGTCGGAGCGTCCGAGCCGCGAAAGACCAGCCCAACGAAGCAGAGGAGTCAACGTTGATCATCCGACTCGTTGAGCCGGCGGCGCCGGGACTGCATGTGTATAGCAAGGTCAAGCTGCCACGGCTGGGCTTGCCTACCATCGGCGCCACGCTGCGCGACCATGGTCACGACGTCGGCATCTACGTAGCCGACCTTGCACCCGTAGACTGGGACGACGTGTACTCCGCCGACCTGGTCGGCTTCTCGACCACCACCTCCACGGTCACAGAAGCCTACGAGCGAGCCGACGAGCTACGCCGTCGCGGTGTCCCAGTCATCATCGGAGGGTCGCACGTCACGTTCATGGCCCACGAGGCGCTGCAGCACGCAGACTACGTGGCCCGCGGCGAGGGCGGCGAGACGCTCATGCTCGAGCTCATCGAAGCGCTCGCTGGCAAGCGAGACCTTGAGTCCATCCGCGGCCTCTCTTTCCTGCGCGACGGAGAGCCTGTCGACAACCCGCGTCGTGAACCCACCGCCGACCTTGACACACTGCCGTTCCCAGCCCTCGACCTCATCCACGGCCACGAGCGCATCACCCAGACTCCCATCATGACCAGCTGGGGTTGCCCGTTCGACTGTCGCTTCTGCTCGGTCACAGCCATGTTCGGCAAGAAGTACCGTTTCCGCAGTGCCGAGAACATCATCGCCGAGATCAAGCTCCGCAAGCCGAAGAAGATCTTCTTCTACGACGACAACTTGGCCGCCAACCGCGGCCGCCTCAAGCGTCTCCTCGAGATGATGATCGAGCAGGACCTCGTGGTGCACTGGTCCGCCCAGATGCGCATCGACGTCGCCAAGGACCCGGAGCTCCTGGAGCTCATGGCCAAGTCGGGCTGCTGGAACGTCTTCCTTGGGCTCGAGTCGGTGAACCAAGCCACACTCGACGACTACCACAAGTCGCAGACCGTCGAGGAGATCATGGCCACCCTGCACCAGTACGGCATCAGCAGCCACGGCATGTTCGTTCTGGGCGCCGATGAAGACGGCCCCGACGCGGTACGCAACACGGTCGACTTCTGTCTCAAGCACCGCGTCGACACTGTCATGTTGAACATCCTTACACCGCTACCAGGCACGCCGCTGTTCAACGACCTCGATTCCGCTGGCCGCATCTTCGACAAGCGCTGGTACCTCTATGACGCCCTCCACGTGGTCTTCACCCCCAAGCAGATGACCCCCTACCACCTGCAGAAGGAGACCGTGCGTGGCTACGCACGCTTCTACGGCCTGCGACGCTGGCTCGGGTACCTGTTCACCTTCCGCTTCGCCAAGCTCCTCTTCCAGACGTGGGGCTACGCCATCGTCCGGGGCTGGCGCCACGACAAGCGGAACCGTTCGTTCATGCGGGCGCTCAAGAACCTCCACCTGCCTGGCCCCACTGCCTCCTCCACTCAGCACGCCTCAGTGGATTCGAAGTGAGCGCTGTGCTACAGTCGGCCACCGGAACAGACCTCGATGACGCGTCTTCGCGCGTCCGTTGAAGGGGGCCTGCCCGTGAGGCGTCGGTCATTCGCGCTGGTCATCCTGCTCGTCGCTCTCGCGACCCTCGCTCTGCCGGCCCTCGCCTCCGGCACACCCATCTCAGACAAGAAGGCTCGTGCCCGCGAGATCCGCGCGCAGGTCGCCAAGCTCGACGAGAAGCTGGGTGCCATCATCGAGGAGTACAACCACGCCAACGAGCAGCTCAAGGCCGTCCGCACGCAGATCGACCGCAACACCGAGCAGCTCAAGATCGCCCGCTACAACCTGCAGGTCGCTCGCCGCAACCTCAACGCGCGCGTGGTCGCGCTCTACAAGGAGCGCACCGTCGACATCCTGGATGTCGTCTTCTCGGCAGGCAGCTTCGAGGAGATCACCTCCCAGCTCGACCTGATGGAGCGCCTCGGCCAGCACGACACCGACATCATCGAGTCAGTCGAGACGTACACGCAGCAGGTCAAGGACAAGCGGGTCAAGCTGGTCGCCGACCGCAAGGCAGCCACCAAGCTAGTCGCCCAGGTCGCCCAGAAGAAGAGCACCATCGAGAGCACGCTCAGCGAGCGCAAGGACATGCTGCGCGGCGTCGAGGCCGAGATCCGGCAAATGGAGCGGGCTGAGGCAGCTGCGGCAGCGCGGGCGGTGGCCGCAGTGGGCACCACAAGCGGGGGTACCAACCAGCGGCCCATCATCCCCGACCAGGCGGGCCCCGGGCACCCTGAGGTCTGCGCCATAGCAGCCCGCTACCTGGGCGTTCCGTACAAGTACGGCGGCGCCAGCCCGTCCACCGGCTTCGACTGTTCTGGGTTCGTCATGTACGTGTACGCCCAGGTCGGCATCAGCCTGCCGCACTACTCGGGCTCCCAGCAGCAGATGGGAACCCGGGTCTCCATGAACGCCCTGCTCCCCGGCGACCTCGTCTTCCGCGGCTTCCCCGCCTACCATGTCGGCATCTACGTTGGCGGCGGCATGTGCATCCACTCGCCTCATACCGGCGCAGTGGTCTGCTACCAGTCGGTCGGCTACTGGGACAGCGCCGTCCGCCTCTAGCACCTCAGCTGAGCGCCGCGCTCCTCACCACTCACGACACCCCACACCCCAGACCACGTAGTGCTCAACCGATGGGCCTGATGCGCCGATAGGAGCACGTGGATCGACGTGTCCGGACTCGCAGCCCTCCATCGAGTCCGTCACACGGGGCAAGTGAGAAAGGGGCGTGCGTGGACTCCATCGACCATCTGCTGGAGCTGGTCGTGACCCGCCAGGCGAGCGACCTCCACCTCAAGGCCGGCAGCCCGCCGGTCATCCGCGTGGACGGTGAGCTCCTGCTGCTCGATCAACCCAAGCTCACCCCCCAAGACACCAAGGACGTCGCCGCCGGCCTCATGAGTGACCGGCAGATACGCCGCTTCGCCGAGAGCAACGAGATCGACTTCGCCTACTCCTCATCGCAGTGGGGACGGTTCCGGGTCAACATCTTCCGGCAGCGGGGCAGCATCAGCATCGCCATGCGCCACGTCCACACCACGATACCTTCGTTCGATGAACTGCACCTGCCGGCGGTCATCAAGCAGCTGGCGGCAGAGCCGCGCGGACTCATCCTGGTGACAGGCACCACCGGCAGCGGCAAGACCACGACACTGGCCGCCATGATCGACCACATCAACGAGCACATGCGCCGGCACATCATGACCGTGGAAGACCCTATCGAGGTGCTCCACACCGACAGGAGGTCGGTGATCAACCAGCGAGAGATAGGACTGGACACCGAGTCGTACGCCACGGCCCTCAAGTACGTCCTGCGCCAGGACCCGGACGTGATCCTGATCGGGGAGATGCGCGACAGCGAGACCGTCTCGGCGGCGCTCACGGCCGCTCAGACGGGCCACCTCGTGCTCAGCACGCTCCACACCATCGATGCGACAGAGACCATCAACCGCGTCATCGACTTCTTCCCACTCCATGAGCAGAAGCAGGTGAGGATCATGCTCGCGGGCACCCTGCGCGGCATCATCTCGCAGCGTCTCTTGAGTCACGTGAGCGGCACCGGCCGCGTCCCAGCCGTGGAGATCATGATCATGACCAATCGCATCCGCGACTTCATCCTGGAGCCTGACCAGGCGTACCTGGTGCATGACGCCATCTCCGAGGGCGACTACTACGGCATGCAGACGTTCGACCAGTCGCTGCTCAAGCTCTACGAAGATGGCATGATCTCACTGACGGACGCAGCGCAGGTCGCCAAGAACCCGCACGACTTCAAGCTGCTGGTGCAGCAGCGCGGCCACGACGTGAGCCTCATGACCTACTGAGTGGGGAGGCGAGGCGGTCGCTGCACGGCCCCCTCGCCTCGTACGCTCACAGCAGCACGCGCCGGCGTGACAGGTGAGCGTCGACCTTCCGCTTGATGCGCTGCAGCGCGTTGTCGACGGTCTTGCAGTCGCAGCCAAGCCCGGCCGCGATGGACTCGTAGGACAGCCCCCTCAGGTACAGACGCAGGACACGACTCTCGAGGTCTGACAGAGCCTCCGTAAGACACGTCTTGAGGCTCTCTATCTCCTCAGTCGAGATGACCTCGACCACGGGGTCCTGGACACCCGGACCTGGCAGGATGTCGGCCAGCGAACAGTCGCTGTCGTCGCTCATCTCTCCCGGAGGAGCACTCAGCGACACGTAGGTATTGAGCGGCTGGTGCTTCTGCCGCGTCGCCGTCTTTATCGCGGTGATGATCTGCCTGGTGATGCACATCTCCGCGAAACTGCGGAACGATGCCTCGCGATCCTCGCGGTAGTCACGGACCGCCTTGAAGAGCCCGAGCATGCCTTCCTGGATGAGGTCCTCAGCATCGCCGCCCGCCAAGAAGAAAGAGCTGGCCTTCAGGCGGACGAACTGGTGGTAGCGCTGCAGCAGATGGTCGAGAGCTTCCGCGCGACCGCGACGGTACTCCCGCAGCAGCGCAATATCCGAAACCTCAAGTCGAAGGTGAGACTCTCGCCCACGCGGCCGGGCATGCCCTGCGACCGCTTCCTTCGCTCGACTCACGCCCGCCTGCCCTGGAGCCAGCATACTCTCCCTCTGCGCTCGCGCGACCCCACTCCGCATCAGTCGAGCTCACTCGCTATGGTGCTCTCGCCTGAGCCGCTCCAGCTTGCGCAAAGTCTCAACATCAACTTTATCTTCAAGCTGTGAACGCATTGTAACCGACGCCTCGGGATTTGCAACTACTTCTTTGGCAACACCCTCGAGGTCGCGGAGACGCGCCAACAGCTCGGCCGGAGTGACGCGGTGCACCCCCGCACGCGTGGCGGTGCGCTGGACCTCCTGGTCGGCGGACACGACGAAGACGGTGACGTCCGCCGGGCGCGCGGCGATGCGCCGCGCTATCAGCGCATCGGCCGCGTAAGGGCCGCCGGCAAAGCAGACCTCCACAGCGCTTCCCTTGACCCGCCGGCTCGTGACACCGCGAGCACCGTGTACATCGAACACCACCACCACGTCGGCGCCGAGCAACGCTGAGAAGCTGGTCAGTCGCTCCACCAGACGGTCCCGTCGCCACTCCAGCTCACCCGGCTCGATGCGGTCGGTTTCCGCGTGCAGCACGTTGTACCCGTCGACGATGTACAGCGGCCGTGTCACCGCGGCTGCCTCCTGCGACGACGCGGCACTGGAGGAGAACCGACCTCTTCAATGCCGCGCTGAGGGGTATCGGGGGCGGGGGACTTTGACCCTGCAGGACGAGGCAGGCGCTGGGAAGCTGAAGTGGCAGCGGCGCTCTGCGGCTGCACACGGCGGTAGTCGTAAAGGAGCACCGCCGCCGCGACGCTGACGTTCAGACTGCCCACCGGACCCGCCATGGGCAGCGCGACGAGCGCGTCGCACGTCTTTGCGACAAGGCGCCGCAGCCCTTGACCCTCTGAGCCAAGGACCAACACCACTCGCTGTGGCCAGTCGATGGTCAGGTAGTCCTGGCCCACCTCGCCGGCGGCGCCGTACACCCAGAGCCCTTGGTCCTTTGCGCTGGCAAGGAAGGAGCGCAGATTGGTGACCTGGGCTATGGGGAGGTGTT
>CAYMTC010000120.1:0-6211 GCA_964393265.1 uncultured Thermoleophilia bacterium | reverse complement strand
ACGGCGGCGCTCAGAGAAGGGGAGGCGCTCAGCCGGCCAGGCGGGCCGGCGCGGCCGCGTCGGGCACGATGTGGGTACCGACGTCGCCCGCGATGGCCTCCACGGCCTCGGTGAGCCCGGCGATGATGCCGCGCCGGCCGGCGCGCGCCAGGCGCAGCGCCGCCTCGACCTTGGGGCCCATCGAGCCGGCCTTGAACTGCCCGGCGGCCAGGTAGCCCTCCATCTCGGCGAGGCCGACCCTGCCCAGGGCGCGCTGCGCCGGGCCACGGTAGTCTAGGTAGGCGTTGCTGACGTCGGTGAGGATGAGCAGCGCCTCGGCCTCGATGTCGAGGGCCAGCTTGGCGGCTGCGAGGTCCTTGTCGATGACCGCCGCGGTGCCGGCCAGCGAGCCGTCGGGGCCGCGCAGCACCGGGATGCCGCCGCCGCCGACGCAGACCACCAGGCAGCCGCTCTCGACGAGCCGTCTGACGGCCGCCAGCTGGACGATCTCCAGCGGCTCGGGGCTGGGCACCACCCGCCGCCAGCCGCGGCCGGCGTCCTCCCGCATCGCCCAGCCGCTCTCGAGCATCAGCTGGCGGGCCTTGGCCTCGTCGTAGAAGGGGCCCACCGGCTTGCTGGGATCGGCGAAGCCGGGGTCGTGGGCATCGACGATCGTCTCGGTGACCAGGCAGGCGACCGGCACCGCGACGTGCAGGCGGCGCAGGTGGTTGCCCAGGCACTGCGCCAGCAGGTAGCCGATCTGGCCCTGGCTCATCGCCCCGGCGACGTCCATCGGCATCGGGGCCACCGAGCTCTCGGCGGCCGCCTGCTGGATGAGGATGTTGCCGACCTGGGGGCCGTTGCCGTGCACCACGACGACCTCGTGGCCGGCGGCGGCCAGGGCGGCGATGCGCCGTGCCGAGGCATCGACGTTGTAGAGCTGCTCCTCGAAGGTACCCAGCTGGCCGGGCTGCAGGATGGCGTTGCCGCCGAGGGCGATGACGAGGGTGTCGGCGGGCTCTGTGCGTACCGGGCGGCTTGCCATGGGTCAGCTCAGCAGGGCACGGCCGATCTCCTGGAGATCGGGGTCGGCCGGCGACTCGTCGATGCCGATCAGAGCGAGCATGAGCGCCTTCTGGAAGTGCAGGCGGTTCTCGGCCTGCGCAAAGACGATGGAGGCGGGGCTGTCGATGACCTCGTCGGTGACCTCTTCGCCGCGCATGGCCGGCAGGCAGTGCATGAACTTGGCGCCGGGCTTGGCCTTGGACATGAGGTCGGCGTTCACCTGGAACGGCTTGAACGCCGCGATCCTGTCACTGTACTGGTCCTCCTGCCCGGTCCACCACCAACAATCAGTGTAGATGAAATCAGCCTCCTTGACCGCGGCCACGGGATCGTTGGTGAGTCGGAACGAGCCACCGCTCTGGGCCGCGTAACGGGCGGCTCGTTCCTGCCGGTCGGCCGCCATCTCGTAGCCTGGCGCGTTAGCGATGACCACGTGCATGCCGAGCTTGCTGAGCGTCGTGGCGAGGGAGTTGCAGGGGTGAGCGGAGTCGCCGAGGTAGGTGAAGTGCACCTCGCTGAGCTGCCCTGCGTGCTCGTAGATGGTGAGGGCGTCACTCATGGACTGAGCGGGGTGGCGGTCGGCGTCCATGCCGTTGATCACGGGGACGGTGGCGTGTTCGGCGAGCTCGTTGATGGTCTCGTTCTTCTTGGTGCGGATCTCGATGGCGTCGCACATCCGTGAGAGCGTCTGGGCGGTGTCGCCGATGGTCTCGCGGCCGGGCAGGTGGATCTCGCCGGGCCGCAGATAGAGGGCGTTGCCACCCAGCTCGGCGAAGCCGTTCTCGAAGCTCACGCGGGTCCGCGTGGACGCCGCTTCGAAGATCATAGCCAGGTGCCGACCCGGCAGAAAGGGTGTGAGCCGTCTGCGCTGCCGCAGGGCCTTGAGCTTGACGGCCAGCACCAGGAGCGCCTGCAAGTCGTCTCGTGTGTAGTCCTCGTCGGTGAGGTAGTGCCGGCCGCGGAGGTGACGTAAGCCCGGAAGAGCAGTCTGGGTGTCCATGTCTCGTTCTCCTTCGTGTGCCGGACAGTGCGCCGCGTCCGCCTCTGGGACCTGCTCCTGATTGTGTTTGACCAGTTGGTCAGTCGGTGCAGGGGTACGGTAGACGAACCGGCAGGGAGAGTCAAGGCGGAGGGGTGTGGTCGGCGTGATAGTGTTGAAGACCATGAGGCAAAGCCACCCCGCGTCTCCGTCCTACCCGCCGCCGCCCGCCCATGCGCTGGCCACGGAGGATCCTCTGACTGGTCTGCCGCCAGTGGCGCGCAACATCCTCGCGGCTACCCGTCGCATCCTGGAGAGCGACGGCTACGAGGCGTTGACACTGCAGAGGATCGCCAGTGAAGCCGGCGAAGCCAAGGGCAGCATCGCTTACTACTTTGGCAATAAGGCGGGACTGGTGGCTACCCTGGTGGACTCCCTCGTGCACGACGCCAACCGGGCTCTGATCAGCCAGACAGAACGCTGGGACGGCGGCGAGCGGCGTGTGCATGCTCTTATCGACGGCGAGACGCGGATATCGGCGGACCTTCGCAGCTTCCGCACATTCTTCGAGCTGCTGCCGCACGTGCTCAGGGAGGACGACCTGCGACCGCGGGTGGCGCGGCTGTACGACGGCTACCGAGACACGGTCCTGCGCTGTCTCGGCGCGCACGACGAGGAGCAGCGCCGCCGACTGCTGCCGCACGCTATGCTGATGATCGCCATCGTCGATGGCCTGGCTATACAGCACGGCCTCGACGCCGGAGGCATCGACATCTCTGCCGCTACGGGCCTGTGGGAACGGTTGCTGCGCCGCGAACTCGACGAGTGAGCGCTCACGGCGTGCGCCGCGGACTGGACGAGTGAGCGCTCGCGGCGTCGCCTGCCCTCGGCGGGCGTCTCTCGGCTGAGACCCTGGTCGCCGGCCTTCGTCCGTAGTCAGGGAGCGTTCGGTCTGTGCTGATGCGCGCGGCCGTGTGGGTCGGCAGTGTATCCTGAGGCAGGCTACATCATGGGGAGGTGAGCCGGTGGCTCACACAGCTGTCATCTGGGACCCACGCTACGCCGACCACGACACGGCTGGCATGCCCGAGGGCTCCGATCGCATCGAGGTGATCGTCCAAGGGCTCCACGACGAGGGCCTCTGGTCCCGCATAGTGGAGGTGCGGCCGCAGTCGGCGGCCGAGGCCGAGGTGCTGCGGGTGCACACGCCGGCGCACCTCGAGCGTATCCGCCGCGCTGCGGAGCTGCGTGGAGGGGAGTGGGTCGACAGCGACACGTACGTCTCCGCGCAGAGCTTCGAGGTGGCTCTGCTGGCCGTAGGCGGTACGCTGGACGCGCTGGCTCAGTGGCAGGAGGGTAGGGTCTCTTTCGCCGCCGTACGGCCGCCCGGCCATCACGCCACACCAGATCGTGCCATGGGGTTCTGCTTGTTCAACAACGTGGCCATCGCCGCTCGGCGGCTCCTGGCGGACGGCTACGAGCGTGTCGCTATCGTGGACTGGGACGCGCATCACGGCAATGGCACGCAGACGGTGTTCCTTGCCGAGCGCGAGGTGCTCTACATGTCACTGCACCAGTCACCGCTGTTCCCCGGAACCGGCGCGGTAGACGAGGTCGGGGTCGATGACGGCGAAGGCTACACGGTGAACATCCCGATGCCGGCCGGCAGTGGCGACGGTGACTACGCACTGGCGTTCCAGAGGCTCGTGGAGCCCATCGTCGACCGCTTCGCCCCTCAGGCCATCCTCGTGTCAGTGGGCTTCGACACCCATGCGGCAGACCCCCTCACTGACTTGAGGATGTCGCCCGACGGCTACGCCATGATGACGCTCAGCCTGCTCACGCTGGCGGCGCGGCACGCGGACGGCCGTCTCATGTTCGAGCTCGAGGGAGGCTACGACAGGCCGGCGCTCGCTCTGAGTGCGGCGGCCGTGGTCCGTACGCTGCTGGACGAGCGGGCACCTCAGGTGGGGTCGGCGGGCAGCGCGGGGCAGGAGGCCGTCGAGCGTGCCTGCGCCGTGCAGCAGCGGTTCTGGGACCTGTAGCAGCCGGGCTCGCCGCCGCGCCAGTGCTCGGCACCGCCCGCCGTGTACGCGGCCGTGCCGGGTCAGTACTCGGCGATGCCGGGGTGCACCCGCCCCTTGAAGGTCTTGTACACCCAAGCGGTGTAGCTGAACACCAGCGGCAGCCCTATGCAGGTGATGATGGCCATGACAGCCAGGGCGTGGTCTGAGGCGGCGGCGTTGGAGACGGTGAGGCTGGTAGCGGCCGGTGTGCCTCGCGCGGGTATCAGCGCGGGGTAGTTGCCGACCGCTACGATGGCCATGATGCTCGCGATAGTGCTGGCCATCGCCAGGAACGTCTGGAGATCGTGCTTGCGGCGCAGTGTCAGGCGCGTCCACACGATGCTTACCACGAGCACGGCCAACGCTAGCCAGCCGAGTGGCCGTGCCAGGACGTTCTCGATGCGCTCGGGCACGGCCAGCGCGGTGTACAGCGTCATCCCCGCAAGGGCGACGAGGAAGGCCACGTGGAGTCCGGAGAGCGCGGTATGTGCGCGCAGGCGCAGGACGCCGTCGTTCTTGAGGGCAGTCCAGGCGGCGCCGTGTGCCATGAGCATGACGATGCCCAGCACACCGGCGCCGAGCGCGTACGGATTGAGCAGGCCCCAGAAGCTGCCTGCGTAGTCGCCCGCCGCATCGAGCGGCACGCCCCGCACCACGTTGCCTACTGCCACACCGAAGAGCAGCGCGGGAAGCGCACTACCCAGGAAGAAGGCGACGTCCCAGAAGCTCCGCCAGCTCTCGTCGTGGTGGCCGAACTCCAGGGAGACGGCACGCAGGATGAGGCCGAAGAGCACCAACATGATCGCTAGGTAGAAGCCGCTGAAGGTCATGGCGTACACAGGCGGAAAGGCCGCGAACAACGCGCCACCGCCCGTGATCAGCCACACCTCGTTGCCGTCCCACACGGGTCCGATGCTGGTGCGCAGAGCTGCACGCTGGCCTTCGTTGCGGCCTATGAACGTGTAGAGCACGCCGACGCCCAGGTCGAAGCCGTCTAGCACGGCGTAGCCCGTGAGCAGGACGGTGATGAGGATGAACCAGGTGAGCTGCAGATCCATGCGGGTGTCCTCCGGGTCCTCTGCCGCAGTACGCCTCAGCCGGTCGGGGGCTGCGGCGGGTCGTCGTGCTCCTGCGGGTCCTGCGGGGGTGTGGTATCGACTGCGCAGACGGCATCACCGGCGGCGGCGTGCGGCCAGGACGCCGAACCGGGAGGCGCCGGCGCGCAGGGGTCCGTGTCGGTCGCGTCGACGATGAGCGTGTCCTCCTGAGGGCCCTTGGCGATGATGCGCGTGAAGATGCGGACCCAGGCGACGAACAGCACGGCGTACAGGACCACGAAGATCGTGAGGGTGGTGATGACCTCGGCACTGGACACGGTGGCCGACACGCCGTCGGTGGTGCGCAGCATGCCCTGTACGATCCACGGTTGGCGGCCCACTTCGGTGGCGATCCAGCCGAGCTGCGCGGCCACTATGGGCAGCGGCGTGGAGAGCACAAGGAGCCAGAGGAGCCAGCGCCAGCCTTCGATCTTCTTGCGCCACACGGCGAAGGCAGCGACCGCCATGATGCCGATGAACAGGAAGGACAACGCGATCATGAAGTGGTACGCCTGGAAGGTGAGCTGCAGCGGCGGTCTGTCGGCTGGGTCGGCTGCGTCGAGGCCTTGGACCACGTGGTCCGGGCTTAGGCCAAGCATGAGGCTGAGCCCGCTGGGTATAGCCAGCCCCTTGGCGACCGGCTGGCCGGCCGAGTCTTCGCTGACCCAGCCAAGCAGTGTGAGCGGCGCATTAGGGCCGGTGATGGCGATGCTCTCGAAAGCGGCCATCTTGACCGGCTGGTGCTCGGCGACCTGCAAGGCGTGCCAGTGGCCGATGAAGGGCATGGCCGCCGAGACGACGAGACCGATGGCCAATCCGGCCACGAGCGAGCGCTGGGCGAACGCTGTGTGTCGGCGCTTGAGCAGGTACCACGCGGCGATGCCTGCTACGAGGAAACCGCCCGTGATCCATGTGGCGGCGAGGGTGTGCACCACGCGCGGGGCGGTAGAGGGGTTGAAGGCGGCCGCCCAGAAGCTGGAGATCGGAAGAGCACACGTCTGAACTCCAGTCACCGCTCATTATCT
>CAYMTC010000119.1:0-6222 GCA_964393265.1 uncultured Thermoleophilia bacterium | reverse complement strand
TATCTCACCCTCGCCGCATCCTATCTAGGGGTCCGCCCGCGAGGCGTGTCGTTGTCGCCGCGCCGCGGCCGGGCTGCTAAGGTGCACGCGTGCGAGCCGTGTGGGCGCGGCGCGCGCGACGTGTACATCCGTGGGGCAAGGAGCGGCAGACGTGAGCGCAGAGGTGACCGGCTCAGAAGAGCAGCAGAGCCTAAGTCGTGGGGAGCGCCCCATCGTCTCCTCCTGGAACGAGTGGGACCCCTTGAAGCACGTGATCGTGGGGCGAGCGGACTTCGCCTGCCTCCCTGACACCGAGCCCGCCTTCGACTACAGAGCGCCCGCGGACAGCGAGATGCACGGTACGTACGGTCCGCGGCCGCAGCACACCGTCGAGGCGGCCAACGCACAGCTTGACGACTTCGCTCGCCTGCTGGAGCGCCGAGGCATCACCGTCAGCCGCCCCACGCCGATCCAGTGGAACCGCGCGGTCTCCACGCCCGACTGGTCGGTCGAGACCATGATGGGCTGCATGCCGCCGCGCGACGTGCTTCTGACGGTAGGCCCCGAGATCTGTGAAGCTACCATGTCATACCGTTGCCGCTGGCATGAATACCTGGCCTACCGGCCCCTGTTGCAGCGGTGGTTCCACGAGGACCCCGGCTTCCGCTGGGAGGCCGCGCCCAAGCCGCGGCTCACCGAGGCCAGCTACCGCCCCGGCTACCTCGACGCGAGCGTCGGTCACGAGCTGCGCACGCGGTGGGTCTTCGAGAAGCGGTTCGTGACCACCGAGGAGGAGCCGCTCTTTGACGCCGCCGACGTATGCCGGCTCGGCAAGGACCTCGTGGTGCAGCACGGCTTCACCACCAACCGCAAGGGCCTCGACTGGCTGGCGCGTCACTTCCCCGAGCACCGGGTGCACGCCGTGGACTTTCCTGGCGACCTGCATCCCATCCACATCGACGGCACGCTGGTGCCGCTGCGCCCGGGGCTGCTCCTGAGCAACCCTGCTCGTCCCTTGCGCGACGAGCATCGACGCTTCTTCGAGCTGAACGACTGGCAGGTCGTCACTGCGGCTCAGCCCGCTCATGAGAGCTCGCCGTCACTGTGCACCTGCAGCGTCTGGCTGTCGATGAACTGTCTCATGCTCGACCCGAAGACCGTGTGCGTGGAGGCCAGCGAGGTGCACCAGATGGAGCAGCTGGACAAGTTGGGCTTCGAAGTGCTGCCGGTGCCGTTCCGCGACGTGTTCCCCTTTGGCGGCGGCCTACACTGCTCCACCGCCGACGTCTTCCGTGAGGGCAGCTGCGAGGACTACTTCCCGAAGCAGATGCCCACCATCTGATATCCCACTATCTGATATCCTACGAGGTAGGGTGATCGCTCTCCGCGTCATCGAGGACTGTAGGCTGTCAGCGCTCGCTGGCATCATGCCGTGCGCTCCGGATGACGCCGCGCCGCCGGCCGCAGATCGGCGCCTCCTCAAAGAGGCACCGATCGTCTTGAGAGTCGATCCAGCCCTCCATACGCAGGCAACGACCGACCAGGCAACTGCTGACCGGCCCAAGTTGCGCAAGGGGTGAGTAGATGGCGAACGTGTCTGGTCTTCTCGTAAGCGTGCGCACCGCCAAGCAGGGTGCCGAGTTGGAGAAGAGCAAGCTCAGCGACGAGTACCGCAAGGAGATCTCGTCGCTGCGCATCAACGCCGAGGACATGGCCGCACTCTCGCTCTCCGAAGGCGACTACGCGTGCATCAAGAGCCCTCACGGCGAGATCACCGTCACCTGCCAGCCAGCCGACGTGCCCAGAGGGCTCTTCTTCATACCTCTGGGCATACTCGCCAACCAGGTCTACAGCGCCGCCGAGACCGACGGCACGGGCGTCCCCGACTGGAAGCGGCAGCCGGTGACCATCACACCCGGCAAAGCCCCTGAAGAGAGCGCCTGACCCCACCAAACGGAACAAGGAGCCACATGGACGTTCATGAGAATGTGGTGTGCACATTCTGCGGCTGCCTCTGCGACGACCTCGAGGTCCACGTCGAAGACAATCAGATCGTCAAGGTGAAGAAGGCGTGTGCTATCGGCAACGCCAAGTTCATGAATGCGCTGACCCACACGCCTCCACCCAGTATCGGGGGCCGTGAGACGACCGTCGACGAGGCCATCGCAGAAGCCGCGGACATCCTGCGCAAGGCCCGCTACCCGTTGGTCTACGGCCTCAGCAGCACGACGACAGAGGCCCAGACGGAGCTCGTGGAGCTGGCGGAACTTCTCCGGGGGTGTCTAGACAACCCCTCCTCCTACTGACACGGCCCGGGCGTCATCGCCCGCCAGCAAGTTGGGCTGGCATCGTGTACTTTGGGAGAGGTCAAGAACAGGGCAGACCTGGTCATCTTCTGGGGCTGCAACCCCCGCGAGTCGCACCAGCGCCACATCAGTCGGTACTCGTCCGCAGCCAAGGGGTTGTTCACCGAGGCCGGTCGCAAGGACCGTACGGTCGTGGCCGTCGACATCCGGCCTACGCCTACCACCAGCGCTGCCGACGAGTTCATCCAGGTGGAGCCCGGCACCACGTTCGAGACTGTCACGCTGCTGCGCGCTCTCATCAATGACACCCGCATCGGCCTCGACAGTGAGGACGCGCTCGTGGGTGGGGTGCCGCTCAGCACGTGGCGCGACTTGGCCCACAAGATCAAGACCTGCCACCTGGGTGTGGTCTTCTTCGGCCTGGGCGTCACCCAGGACCGTGGCCGCGACCTCAACGTGGAGGCGCTCGGGGCGTTCATCCGCGAGGTCAACGCCTACGCACGCTTCTACGGCATCCCCATGCGCGGCCACGGCAACGTGACCGGCAGCAACCACGTCATGGGCTGGCAGACGGGCTACCCCATCGCCGTCAACTTCGGCCGCGGCTACCCCCGGTACAACCCAGGTGAGTTCAGCGTCATGAGCCTTCTGGGACGCGGCGAGGTCGACGCGGCCCTCATCGTAGCCACAGACCCCGGCTCCAACCTGCCTCAGGATGCCGTCCGGCACCTGAAGAGCATCCCGACCATCTACTTGGAGCCGCACACCAACCCCACGACGTCGTGGGCCAACGTGGTCATCCCCGTGGCCCCCGCGGGCGTCGCGGTGGAGGGCACGTTCTACCGCATGGACAACGTGCCCCTGCGGGTCAAGAAGCTCGTCGACTGGCCCTACCCATCGGACGAAGAGGTCCTCAGAGACATCAAGGAGAGGATCCTCCATGCTTAAGATCACGAACGGCCGGGTCTTCGACCCCCGCAACGGGGTCGAAGGAGAGGTCAAAGACATCTACCTCGATGGCGACAAGGTGGTCTCGGGGCCAGCCACACCAGATGTGGAGACGATCGACGCGGCCGGCTGTGTCGTGATGCCCGGCGGCGTCGAGATCCACAGCCACGTCGCCGGCGGCAAGGTCAACACCGGCCGCATAATGTGCCCAGAAGACCACACCGAGCACGTCCGCGCCCGCACGGCCGTCACCAGAGCGGGCTGCGGCTACACCGTGCCCACCACCTTCATGACCGGCTACGAGTACTCACGGTTGGGCTACACCACGCTCTTCGAGGCTGCCGTGCCGCCCCTCCTGGCCCGGCACGCCCACGAAGAGCTCCGCGACATCCCGCTGCTGGACTCCGGCTGCTACACGCTCATGGGCAACAACCGCCTCGTCATGGAGACCATCAGCGAGTCAGATGAAGCGGCGCGGCGCGAGCGTCTGCAGGGCGTCGTCGCCTGGCTGCTGCGAGCCACCAAGGGCTACGCCGTCAAGATCGTCAACCCGGGCGGCGTCGAGAGCTGGAAGTGGAGCCACGGCGCGGTAGACCTGGACACGACGGTACCGCCGTTCGGCGTCACGTCGCGCCAGATACTCACAGGCCTCGCCGAAGCGGTCGACAGTATGGGCCTCCCCCACCCCATCCACGTCCACACCAACCACCTCGGGGAGCCCGGCAACGCGGCCACCACTCTCGAGACCATGCGTGCACTGTCGGGCCACCGTACGCACTACACCCACTTGCAGTTCGTCGCCTACGACGCCACCAAGCACGGCGGCTATGCCTCGGGAGCGCCCGCGGTCGCCGAGTACTTCAACGCACACCCCGAGTTCACGTGCGACGTTGGCCAGCTGGTCTTCGGGCCCGCCACCACCATGACGGCTGACTCCCCCATGGAGTTCCGTCTGCACCAGCTGCAGAAGCACAAGTGGGGCAACATGGACGTCGAGATGGAGACCGGGTCCGGAGTGGTCCCCATGGTCTACCGGCCCGGCGTCCTGGCCAACGCGGTGCAGTGGTGCACTGGCCTCGAGCTCATGCTGCTCATAAACGATCCCTGGCGCATCTTCCTCACCACAGACCATCCCAACGCCGGGCCTTTCGTGGCCTATCCGTTGGTCATCAGACTGCTCAGCGACCGCGAGTTCCGCCAGTCGTGGCTCGAGAAGCTCCACCCAAAGGCGCGGCGCGTCACCTGCCTCCACGAACTCACGCGCGAGTACACGATGCAGGAGATCGCCATCATCACTCGCGGCGGCCCCGCCAAGGCGCTAGGGCTCGATCGCAAGGGTCACTTGGGCGTGGGCGCCCAGGCAGACGTCGCCATCTACCGCGAGCAGGACGACCGCCAGGCGATGTTCACAGCGACCGCCTGGACCATCAAGAACGGACAGATCGTGGTGCGCGACGGCGAGGTACTTCAGAGCTTCCGCGGTCGGCCCATCGCCGTCGATCCACCCAGCAACCTCGACCTGGCACCAGACCTCCTGGAGGACTTCCGTCGCTACTCGACCGTCCAGGTAGCCAACTACGCCGTGGAAGACGCCTACGTGCCCGACTTGGAGTTGATCGCATGCAGCTGAGCAGCGCCCGGTCGATAGGCCCGTCGCAGTCGATGCGCCCATCGACGACCGTAGTCAGGAACGCCCTATGAACGCGCAGGTCATAGCAGTACTCAAGAAGCGACCGCAGGTGCCGGCAGAGGCCGAGTCGCTCATCCCCGAGAACATCGTCGGTAAGAGCGCCGACGAGATCAGTGAGTTCCCCGTGCTCATCGGCAACGCGTGGGAGAAGGTCGGCGACTGGTTCCAGATCACAGTGAACGAGGACGCTGGCCGCGATGCACCCGACGCTCCGGCCGAGGAAGCAGCCGACCTCGTCCTCAAAGGAGACTTGCGCCACTTCAAGCGGCTCGGCGAGGGGATGTCGAGCGGCCGCATGGTGGTAGAAGGGCCGGTCGGGTTCCACGCCGGGGCCCGCATGAGCGGCGGCTCGCTCACCATCCTCGGTGACGCCGACGACTTCCTGGGCGCTCACATGCGCGGCGGCCTCATCGTCGTCCGCGGTAACGCGGGCAACCACACGGCCGCAGGCTATCGCGGTGAGCCCTACGGCATGAAGGGCGGCACCATCATCGTCACCGGCGACAGCGGTCAGGCGCTAGGCGCCCGCATGCGTCGCGGCCTCGTCTGCGTCCTGGGCGACACCGGAGACGTACCGGCCTTCAACATGAAGGCGGGCACCGTCGTCATCGGCGGCAAGGCCGGCGTGCGCGTAGGCGCCCGCATGGTCCGCGGTACGGTGATCGTCCTCGGAGAAGCGCCGCCCATGCTCCCCACCTTCACCAGCTGCTGTACGTACCGGCCCACCTTCTGGAACATCCTCCACAGACACCTGCAGAGCTACGGGTTCCCGCCCGAGACAGGTCCAGACGCGGCCTTCACCCGCTACAGCGGCGACACCAATGAGGGCGGACGCGGCGAGGTGCTGGTCCTAGCCAACGCCGGCTGAGCCTCTCTCTTCTGGCCGCAGACCACTCGCGCCGGCTCGGGCATCCGAGCCGGCGCGACTTCGTCTGCACCCCGGCGACCGCCGGCATGGCCCGCCCGCGCCCGCCTGCTGCGGGCACCGTGAACCTGGAATCGCCGCCGCTGCTCGATTAGCGAGCTCAGGGCTCATCGGCCGCCCGCAAACCGACGAGGCGGTCCCGAACAATCTCGTCGTGTTGCGCCAGACATTCGTCGAGAAGGGCGTGCAGCATTCCGCACGTGTGGCCAAGGATGGCAAGCGAACGCTTGGCCGATCACCCTCAGCGAAGCAGCTGCTCGTAGAAGTCCACCAGGCACGCCAGCTGTCTCGCCAGGTACTCCGGCACGCCACACTCGATGAGGTCCTCGGCTTCCAGCTCGTCCGCATGGCACTCTGGGCACCGGGGATCAATG
>CAYMTC010000118.1:0-6228 GCA_964393265.1 uncultured Thermoleophilia bacterium | reverse complement strand
CACTCGCGCTCTCGGTCGCCGTGGAAGCCGCACGGACACGGATTCATGGCCGCAGCCAGACAGATGCGAGCCGGGAACGTCACGGCGCTCGTCGCCCTGGCCACAGTGATCTCGCCGTCCTCTAACGGCTGCCGGAGGGACTCCAGAGCGCCCGGCGGGAATTCCGGCAGCTCGTCCAAGAACAGGACGCCCAGGTGGGCCAGACTCACCTCGCCGGGTCGAGGTACGGCTCCTCCTCCGATGAGGCCCGGTGTGGAGACGGAGTGGTGCGGCGCGCGGAACGGCCGTCGGGCCACCAGCGGCACTCCGGGCGGCAGCGAGCCTGCCACGCTGTGCACACGCGTCACCTCCAGCGCCTCCTGCAGATCAAGAGGCGGCATGATGGAGGGTAGTCGCCTGGCGAGCATGGTCTTACCCGACCCTGGTGGGCCGACCAGCAGTAGATTGTGACTACCTGCCGCAGCCACCTCCAGGGCGCGCCGCGCCAGGTACTGGCCCGAGACATCGGCGAGATCCACCTCGTAGGCGGCCTGCCCCGCGAGGATCTCTGCTACCGACACCGGCTCGGCTTGAGGCCCACCGCCGCTCTCGATGACCCCTACGGCGTCGCGAAGTGTGTGGACCGCGTAGGCACGCACACCTTGCGCCAGCGCCGCCTCGCGCGCGTTGGCCGCCGGCACCACCAACGCCTGCAGACCCCGCCGGCGCACGCCCTCAGCGACGGCCAGCACGCCAGCCACCGGCCGCACGCCGCCATCTAAGCCCAGCTCACCGACCGCGGCCATGGCCGTGCCGCAGGGCGATGCCTGCCCGGTGGCCGCCAGGAATGCAAGTGCGATAGGCAGATCCAGCAGTGGACCAGTCTTGCGCAGGGATGCCGGCGCTAGGTTGACGATGACGCGCCGCGATGGGAACGAGTACCCTGAGTTCACGATCGCGGCGCGCACCCGCTCACGGCTCTCTTGCACGGCCGCGTCGGGCAGACCCACGATGGTGAAAGCCGGCGCCGCGGCCGCGACGTGCGTCTCGACGTGAACGACCTGCGCCTGGAGACCACTGAGCGCGACGCTGAGCATGTGGCCCAACACGGCGCTCACCAGTCCTCTGAGAACGCCGCCGGCAGGTGCCGCACCCGCATGGGCGACCGGGTGCAGTCCACCGCCACCACGTCGAACCGCACCTCGTCCACGCCCACCAGTGCCCCCGGACGAGCAGCCAGCCAGAGCTCTGCCAAGCGGGCGATCTGACGGCGCTTACGCCACGTGACGGCGTCCTCGGGCGCGCCGCACGCACGTGTGCGGCGCGCCTTGACCTCGACGAACGCCAGGACCCGGCCGCGGCGGACGATGATGTCCAGTTCGCCGCGACCCACTCGCTCGTTGCTGGCCACGATGCGGTACCCCTGGCGGCGCAGATGCTCTGCCGCCGCCAGCTCTGCCGTGCGGCCCAGTGTCTGACTGCGGTTCATGCAGGCAGCGTACGCTGGCGAGGCTCCGCTCTCACAGGTGGACGGATGAGGCCACGGGTTCACGTTGCGGCACATGAGGCCCGCAAGCGTCGCCGCACGCGCCTGCCGCGGCGTCACGCAGTGCGCGCGGCGCTGCACGGCAGCGGTAGCGTCGCGGAGAGGGCGGAGCGCTGTACGGTAGCTGCAGCGCCGTCCAGTGGGCGCACCACTCCAAGCTCGGGCCAGCGCCTCGCAGTCGTCCGGGCGACCCGGCCTCCCGGCCTGAGGTATGCTGCCGGCAGCCCGCAGCGGTTTCCACAAGGAGACTTCCATGAAGTACGCCCGCATGCCCATGGAGAAGGAATCCCCCGAGGAGATGGGCTACAGCACCATCACGTTCAACCTGTCCGAGAGCTCCGTGCGCGACCGCACGCTCTCGGAGGTGGGCGTCGACCTGCCCGACCTCGTCCTCTTCTACGGAGAGCACCTCGGCCACCCTGGCTTCCGCGAGCTGGTAGCCGCCCAGAGCGGCGACGGTGTGGGCGTCAAGGACGTCCTCGTGACCGCCGGCGCCGCGCACTCCCTGTTCATCATCGCCACCACGTTGCTCGAGCCGGGCGACCACGTCGTGGTAGTGCGACCCAATTACGCCACCAACATCGAAGTCCCGCGTTCCATAGGCGCGGACATCACCTACTACGACCTGGTGTTCGAGGAGGGGTACCGTGTGGACCCCGACCGCCTGGCTACGATGATCCGCCCGCACACCAAGTACGTGAACCTCACCGTGCCGCACAACCCCACAGGGCAGACCATGACCCGCGATGAGCTGCTGCGCGTCGTCCAGCTCATCGAGACGTCCGGCTGCCGCCTCCTCATGGACGAGACGTACCGGGAGATGACCTACGGCGAGCCGCTGCCGGTAGCCGCCACGCTCAGCGACAGGGCCATCAGCGTCTCCTCCCTCTCCAAGACGTACGGCATCCCCGGCATCCGCATGGGCTGGACGGTGTGCAGCGACCCTCAGCTCCTCCACTCCTTCCTCTGCGCCAAGGAGCAGATCGGCATCTGCAACAGCGTGGTAGATGAAGAGATCGCCTTCCAGGCGTTCCGCCAGCGGGCCACCTGGCTCCCGTTCATCCAGGGCAAGATCGCCGAGGCGTTCCACGTCACCAAGAAGTGGATCGAGTCGGACGACCTCGTCGAGTGGGTCGAGCCGCAGGGCGGCGTCGTGTGCTTCCCGCGTATCAAAGCGCCCGTAGACGTCGACACGTTCTACCGAGTGCTCCTGGAAGAGCACGGCACCTACGTGGGGCCTGGCCACTGGTTCGAGCAGCCGCGCACCAGCATGCGCGTAGGCTACGGCTGGCCCACCATCTCAGAGCTCAAGAAGGGCCTGGAGGGCATCTCGCAGAGCATCCGCGCTGCCCTCACCGAGTAGCCGTACGCCGCCCGTCTCACAGCCCAAGGTCGAGCTGCCGGTACGCCACGCTGCGGAACGAGAGCCGGTGCAGGGCGCAGACGCCGTACGACGCGATAGCGTCGTGGTGAGCCGACGTGGCGTAGCCCACGTGCCCGCAGAACCCCCACTGCGGATACACGTCGTGCATACGCGTCATCACCCTGTCGCGCGTCACCTTGGCCACGATGGAGGCGGCGGCGGCCGCCGCTGAGCGTCCGTCGCCGCCCACCAGGACCTCGCAGTCCGGGACGCCCTCGGCCGGGCGCATACCGTCCACGAACAGGAGAGCCGGCCGCGGCGCAAGCCCTTCTAGCGCGCGCCGCAGCGCCCACAGGTTGCACACGTGCAGACCGCGCTCGTCGATGCGCGGCGCGGCGTAGGCCACACACGCCACAGCGCTGGCTCGCGCGAGGATGTCGGTGTACAGATGCTCCCGGTCAGCAGGCGCGAGCCGCTTGGAGTCGTGCACCGCCGCGAGGGCGCCGTAGTCGTCTTCGGCGAAACGGCGGTAGTCGAAGCAGACCGCCGCCGCCACCAACGGCCCCGCGAGGGCGCCCCTACCGGCCTCATCGGCGCCGCCCACAACGGGCGGCAGCGCGTGCCGCTCGGCACACTCCAGATCGAAGCGGAAGCGCTCGTTCATGTCCCCCCTGCTGGGCCGCCGACGCGTCCCCTTACGACGGCGTCAGCGCGCCACGCACCCCGCTGTCAGAGTCCGCCGATACGGCTCACCGGCCAGTAGATGAAGAACGCCTCACCGATGATACGCCCCTCGGCGACGGGGCCGAACTCGCGGCTGTCGCCGCTGTCGATACGGTTGTCGCCCATCATGTAGTAGTGCCCTGCCGGGACCTCGTAGCCTTCGCTGAGACTCCATGGTCGGCCGTTGGCAAACGGTTCAGTGGGTACGGTCTGCCCGCCGAGACGGCGCAGGTACGGCTCGCTGAGGACACGCCCGTTGATGAGCACAGCCCCGTCTCGCAGCGTGATGAGGTCGCCCGGGAGGCCTATGGCCCGTTTGATGAGCACGACGTCTGTCTCGGGCGCCTTGAAGACCACGACGTCGCCCCGATCCACGTCTGTGAAGTGGTAGAGGAAGCGATTCACGAACACCCGATCGCCGGGGACCAGCGTGGTCTCCATGGACTCTGACGGGATGCGGTACGGCTTGACGACGTAAGCCTGCACCAAGACGGCGACCAGGACGGCCACCACGGCGATGACCACATACTCCAGCAGCAAGCGGCGACGCCTACCCCGCTTGTCCCCAGCATCCCGGCCAGCTGCGTCGGCACTCCGGGCTCGGCTCGCGCGAGCCGCGGCCGGCGTCGCTGATGCCCCCGCCCCGTCACCATCAGGCGGAGGGAACGCCGACGGCTGGCTGTCGTGCTCCGTCGTCATTCGGTCTCCTGACATCTCTCCTGTGCTGACGGCCGGGGATCTCGCACCCCGGGAGCCGAGACTGATGCTACCGCGTACGACGACGCCCCAGCGCTGCCGCCGGGGCGTCTAGACTGAACGACACAAGAGATGTACGCGCGCGGTGCGCCCGTCTCAGCGCCGCTTCTCTCGGACCCGTGCCTGCTTGCCGACCTTCTGGCGCAAGTAGTACAGCTTGGCGCGCCGCACGTCGCCGACGGCGAGGACCTCGATCTTCTCGATCTTGGGCGAGTAGAGAGGGAACGTGCGCTCGACGCCAACGCCGAACGACTGCTTACGCACGGTGAAAGTCTCGCGGGCGCCGGCGCCCTGCCGCTTGATGCAGATACCTTGGTAGACCTGGGTGCGCTGCCGATTCCCCTCGACGACCTTGAAGTGCACCTTGACGGTGTCGCCGGCCTTGAACAGTGGGATATCGGCCCCGCGCTTGTCCAGTTCCTCGCGCTCGAGCTTCTCGATGATGTTCACAGGGGATCCTTTCGGGCGAAACGCCGGGGAACCTTACCACACCCTACAGACCGGCGCAAAACGCGCCCACGCGCGCGCCAGGTCGTTCTGCACTTCCTCGGGAGGAGCCAAGCCCTCAGCGCCCCTGCGTCGGACGCTCCCGCCGCACTGCGGCCGGTCTCACGACCGCTGCTGCTCCAGGCTCTGCCGTGTGTCTCCACTCTGCTGCGCCGAGCCCACGCTCCGCGCTCGCCAGCGGTCGATCGCGGCGTGGTCGCCGCTGAGCAGGACCGGCGGCACGCGCCAGCCCAGGAACTCGGCCGGCCGTGTGTAGTGCGGATACTCGGGGGCGCCTCCTAGAGCCGCGGCGAACGAGTCGTTCTGCACGCTCTGGGGGTTCGAGACCGCGCCCTCGATCTTGCGCACCACGGCGTCGACGAGCGCCATGGCGGCAACCTCGCCGCCGCTCAGCACGTAGGGGCCGATGGAGATGCGGTCGGTGACCAGGTTGGCGACGCGCTCGTCGATACCCTCGTACCGACCGCACAGCACGACCAGATCACAGCCCGACAGCTCGCTGGCGAGCCTTTCATCCAGCTGCCGTCCACGCGGCGTGAGCTCCACGACCCGGCGCCGCTCGCGCACCTGAGCACAGGGCTCGCCGAACACCGCCTGCAGCGCGGCGCACACCACATCGATACGCAGCACCATGCCCGCCCCGCCGCCGTAGGGGGCGTCGTCCACCTGCCCGGCGTTGAGAGGAGTGGTGGCGCGATAGTCGTGGAAGGCGAGCCGCAGCCCCTGCTCTGTGGCACGGCGGACGTGTACTTGGCCGGCGAACCACCCGAAGGCCTCGGGGAACAGCGTGAACACATCGACACGTGTCACGGGGCTGTCATCCGCCAAGCGCTCACAGCAGACCCTCTCTTACCACCACCACACCCTGCGACGTAAGGACGGTGACCAGCTCGTCCACCAACGGCACCATGACCTCGGTGTCGCCGTCGCGGATCACCAGCACGTCCTGGACTACCCCTTGCAGCACGTCGTGGACGTGGCCTAGCTCGCGCTCACCGCAGATGACGCGCAGCCCCAACAGGTCGCCGACGACGTACTGCGGCAACTCATCCAGGGCAGCGCCCCCCGCCAGCAGGAGATACCCGGTGAACTGTGCAGCCTCTTCGCGCGTGCCGTGGTCGTCGAGACGCAGCAAGGGTCGTTGATCGCTGCCGCCCACGCGCACCAGGTGCACGGCCCGTGGGGGGCTCTCGTCGCGACTCACGAAGAACTCGTCACCTAGATCCAGGTAACCGACACCGCCCGGAAGAGGCTCGAGGGCGATCTCACCGCGCAGGCCGTGCGGCCTGGCCAGCACACCACACGGCCAGAGGCCGCCCACGGATCACACCGTGGTCGGCAGCGCCGCGGCGTG